>SAAX01000123.1 GCA_009929215.1 Deltaproteobacteria bacterium
GTGCTGTACCGGTGCACAAACTTCCGAAAGTAGTTAGCAAGGCCTAAGAAAGCCTGTAGTTGCTTCACTGACTTTGGCACCGGCCAGTCCTTGATCACCGAGATCTTGGCAGGATCCACAGCGATTCCATCACGTCCAACCACATGCCCCAAGAACTTCAGTTCAGGCCTGTTAAACTCGCACTTGCTGAGCTTGGCATATAGCTTGTGCTCCCGCAGCCTTCTCAACACTTCCTCAACATCCCTCGCATGTTCAGCCGGCGTTGTCGACATGATCAGTATATCATCCAGATACACTACCACACGCCGCTGCGCGATCAGGTCTTTGAAAATGTTGTTCATGACGCGTTGAAAGGTAGCTGGTGCATTCGACAGTCCAAAACACAGCACTTTGAATTCAAACAGGCCCATGCCAGGCGCGATAAACGCAGTCTTGGGCACGTCCTCATCCGTGATCCTAATCTGATAGTAGCCACCAGTGAGGTCTACCGACGAGAACACTCGCTTCCCTTGCAATTTCGAGAGCAGGTCGTCGATGTTGTTCAGGGGAAAGCGGTCCTTGATAGTGACCTTGTTCAGAGCACGGAAATCGATGCACATGCGCAGCTCAGGCTGTGTCTGGCCTGGCTTTGGCTTCTTCTCAACAAAGAGAATCGGTGCCCCAAACGGGCTACTCGACGGCGCGATCAGACCACGCTCCAGCAGATCAGTTACCTGCCGCCTCATCTCTGCATCCTCATTGGGTGACATCCGTCGTGCTCGTATATATGGTGGTGAGTTGCCTGGCTCCAGTGGGATAGTGTGTCCCACACCCCTGTCCGGGGGTAGACCCTTTGGGTTGTCCTCAAATACGTCCTCATACTTCTTCAGCAGAGCTTTCATCTGCTCCTCTGGCACCAGACCATCGGGCAGGCCTGCTGCTGCTGCAACTGCTGCTGGGATCGAGCCTGCGACCGTTGACTTAGGACTGCACATGAACGTGCCACAACCATAATCGTCTGTCTCACGAGGCTAGGCTGGATGTGTGCCCCGCTTGATCGCCTTTGAGGCCTATTTCGCGCTTAGCACGTCGTCACGCGCGCGCGGCAGGTCCTTGGTTCGATTCCCAACAGGTCCATCAGTTTTCGCTACGTCATCCTTCACCACGCGCTCATACGCAGTGCGCATAGCCGCGGCTGTGCAGGCATCAACAGACGGTGTCTTTTCTTCCACTGGGATTAGCTGCCGTCTTTTTCCAGCATGCACAATCGACACAGTGCACGACCCACAATGCAAGTCTACACGGTTGGCCTTCAGCCAGTCCATGCCCAGGATCACATCAATGCCCTGCAGCAGGTCCTGTAGTACTAGCAGAGTGGCGGGTGAGTTGCACCCTTGTATCACCACCTCTCCTTCACACTCGTGCGTAACTGTGTGCAGTGTGCTGCCTGCACCCATCACTTGTAATGGCTGAGCTAGCTCATGAATCATGCATGCGGGGGCACCCTTAGTGCGCTTTTGCAACCAAGTATGATCAGCAAGGCTGCGCTTTGCACCTGAGTCAAGCATGATTTTGGCTGGCTTCCCACCAAACTGTCCTTTAAACAGAAAGGTGTCTCCTGGTGTGTGCTTTGCTGCGCCAATAGCAATAACACAGTGTGCTCCGGCATCAGTCAAGGGTTCATAGGCGTTACACTGGCTGCCTGGTCCACTTAATCCATCAATGCCACAGGGTACCCTCTCCTGGTCCCTATCGGCTGGCAGTCCCGCCCAAAACTCCTTGCTGCGCCCTTGGCCTGGGGGTTCGCACACCCCTACCCCACAGGCAGCTTCCTACCCACGACCAGCCCCACGGCCAGCCCCGCGGCCGCCACGCCCTCGCCCGCGCTTGCTTGGGCTTGGCTCGTACTCGCGGGCCGTGGCGTTGGGGCACTCGTGGGCGTAGTGGCCGTACGCCAGGCAGGCGTTGCAGCGGCCGCGCTTGTAGAGGCCATTCTGCTGTGCCCGGTTCATGGCGTTGTAGCCCTGTGGTGGTTTGGGAAGGAAGGGTTTGTATGGGTGATGCCTCGTGTCCCTGCTGAACCGGCCATCCCCACGCCCAAACCGACCCCCACGCTGGCCTCCACGACCACCATACTCATATGCAGGTGCTGCGTGGATAGGCTTGCCCCCCCGGAGTGCAGCTGCATGTGCCTTGCCATTTGTGATCCTGATGCACTCAGCCAGGTCTTCCCATGCAGAAGCATCATCCTTGCACGCCACACTCCTGGCCAGCCCCCCGTCAGTCAGCCCTTGCACAAAAAATTCACACATGAGCTTCTGTGAGATAGTGGGGACCCGCCTGTGCAATAACCGCATGCGAATGCCATATGCAGAAACAGTCTCCCCTGACTTCTGCTGGTGCTCGCCCTTGATTAATGCACGGTGCGTATCTGCAGTCAGATCCACCAGGTCCAGTCCCACAACTGCTTTGAACACATCCACCACCTCATCCATGCTCAGTGCCTGCCCCCCTTTTAGAGCCATGCGGTGGGATGACTCAAGCTCCCACCCCTCTCTCACCTGAGGACACAGGGTCATGCCCACCGTGTGGGTCAGATCCTGTCGGGCAGCACGGGCAAAGAGGGCGCAATCTTTGATAAAGGTGTCCACACTGCGATGCTTGGCTGCATCCTCAACCTTCCATTTGTCAATGGCTGGCAGCGTGACACGCGCATTGGATGTGATTGTATGCCGGGGTGTAGGGTCAACTGCAGGAGATGGTGCACGTACATCACTGCCACCCCCACTTACCCCGTGTTCAAACTCCAGCTGCTTCAGGTCCCGCAACAGGACGGTCCTGCGCGCTGTGAGCGGTGCCAGCTGTGCCTCCAGCTGCGCCAGGCATTCGTAGATGGGCAGGGCAGCTGCAGCTGCGTTCTCCCACCCCTGGCGTACCTCCTGCACCTGCTGGCCTGTCAGCTGCGACCGCAACAGAGTCTCGCTGGGAGGGTCGCGCAGGTCTGCAGCGTGCTTCCACTGCTTGTCTTGTTGCTCCCATGTGGCTTTGCCGCGCAGTTTCTGCCCCAGCGACTGCCGAGCTGCCTCCATAGCAGGGTCAACCCGCATGCCAGCACTTTCCACGAACTGAGCAGCCTCTGCCAGCTGTCGCTCAGTAACGTGGGGGTCTGGCCTGGGCTGGCCGACTGCGGTGTTCTTGCCCACCTGCTCGTCCAGCTGGGCCTGCAGCGTCCTGATCTGCATCTGGATTTTCTCATGCAGCGCCTCTTGTGCTGCCCTGGGGTCGAGCTGGCGCCGCAACGCTGCGGCAGTGGCTGCAGGGTCTGCAGCTCCTGTGCGGAGAATGTGAGCGAGCACGTTTGGGTCAGCCAAGGGTGTTCCTGACGGCAGAGTAGTCCTGTTCTCATGTTTGGGGGATGGTGATCCGTCAGCAGTGCAACATCGTGCCTGGCGCCCTCCAGATAACAGCGCCATGCCTCCAGCGCCCGAATGATGGCCAGTAGCTCCTTCT
>SAAX01000124.1 GCA_009929215.1 Deltaproteobacteria bacterium
CGGGTGGGCGCAGAAGCTGCCCAGCGGCAAATGGGCGCTTACCACCAAACCCGTGGCCCTTATGCGTGTGTACAACCTTTATATGCAGGACTGGCGGGATCGTGCGGAAGCTTTCGACACGCGCGTAAGCGCCCAAGCCCGCCAGATGACCAAGTAAGGAGATAAGCATGGCTGCCAAGAAGAAACCGCAATTTGATGCTTATGGCTTGTGGCAATCAATCATCAAAGAAAATCAGGATCTCGCCCGCGCGGTGTCCAGCAACAACAGGGTTGATTCCGAAAGGGCCATGTTGGGAATAAG
Organism: Deltaproteobacteria bacterium; assembly: GCA_009929215.1. Lineage (GTDB taxonomy): Bacteria > Desulfobacterota > Desulfovibrionia > Desulfovibrionales > Desulfovibrionaceae > Desulfovibrio. The sequence continues at coordinate 302 of SAAX01000124.1, forward strand.
CGCCCTCTACGTTGCCAAAGCTCGCGAAGCACTGGGCGAAGACGCCTCGCTGCCACTTCCGGAAGGCATTCCTTTCGATATGAAGAAAACAATAGTTGCATGCATAGAAGGTACAGTAGATGTGCCCACTGGGGCCGGGATGGCTGTAACGCCAGAGAGAATCAGCCCTGCTGAACTGAACACCGAGTGGAAACGCTGCATGGCGGCACTGTCCACTTCCGACCAGGAAATGGTGTTGGTCGGTGACCCAGCAACAAGGGAAAAAATCTGCAAGATGTTCGTCAAGCACATGGTTGAAGATCTGGGTGTTGCTCCTTCACGGATAGCTCTCCCGTCTGATGCTCCCGGTTTTCTGTGCGACTGCATGGCTAATATCCTGAATACCTGGGGCAGTGTCACGCCCACCGAGGACACCAAGGGCGAACCTTCCCCCGAAGAACTGGACAAAATGTGTCTCTGGAAAAACCGGACCGATGGCAGCCCCGCTGTCATCACTCCGGAGTTGGATACCGCCACAGAAACAGCCGTGGCCCAACTGCGTGACGAAGCCGTAACCGTCAGCAATGTGGAAATGGATGCCACCATCCTGCTGGCCGAAACGCGCGGCGTGTCTCAACAGGCGCAGTTCATCGAAACAGTATCGCGCATGACCATGCTCACCAGATTGGCCCATATCAAAGAGAGCAAGGGCTACAAAGGGGCAAAAGTTCGCGATGCGAATGGAGAATTGCAGTCCATCAAGACATGGCCGGAATTCTGTTCGGCCCTGGGCATGAGTCGTAGCCTTGTGGACGAAGACCTGAACAACCTCTCGGTGTTCGGTGACAACCTGCTCAAGATGCAGGATGCCTTGGGCATCGGCTATCGCGAGCTTCGCAAGCTGCGCGCAGGCTTTTCCAATCTGGACGATGCATCCCGCGCTTTGGCTCTGGAAGAGGTGAAGAATGCCGGGGATAAGGAAGAGCTTCTCGCCGCCCTTGATGAAATGGGGGTGCGCAACGCCAAGCTGACCCAGGCCAACAAGGAAAAGGACGATCAGCGCGCCAGCCTTGACAAGCTGCTCGGCGAATCACGCCGCAAGGAATATGAGCTGCAACGCAAGCTGGACGCTATGGAACGGCCTGTAAGCCCGGATGAAGAGGCGCGCGCCCTTATTTACAGGGAAGCCAACATGAAGCGCGAGATTGATGAAGGGTGCCGTGATCTCGTTCGCGCTGCTGATGCACTGGCGGTGATTGCCTCCAACACCTTCAATTGTGGCAATGGTGAATCGTGGCGCTCCCTTCCAGAAGAACGGCAGGCGCAAATGGTCGACTACGTTAATGAGCGCATATCCAGCGCATGCGGCCGGATGCGTGACTCCCTGCTCAATACTGGTGTTGATGTGGATCTGGCGCTGGTATTTGACCCGGAAGCGGGCATGGATGCCAGTGACGGCGCGGACTCTGCCGACACATTGCAGGAGCAGGCCGAGGCATAACCATGAGTCCAGCCCAGGCACAACATATCCACGAGCTGATTGCTTCGTTGCGTCTTGCCCAAGCGCGGGAGCGCGGCGAGCTGGTGCGGCGGGCGGCTCTGGCCTTGGGCAAGACCCCTAAGACCGTTTACCGCATGCTCAAGGCGGCTGGATGGGATGCCGGGCGCAAACCCCGCGCGGATGCTGGTCAGACTGCTGTGGATGCCTCTCTGGCCCTGACGGTGGGTGGGCTTGTAACCCGCGCCACCAGGGTCAACGGCAAGCGCACCCTGACCATCAAGGATGCCTGCGAACGGCTGGCCGCACAGGGTTACGGCGTCAAGGATGAATCAACGGGAGAAACCATCATGCCAAGCCCAAAAACCGTTAGCACCGCCATGCGCCGCTATGGCTGCCACCCCGATCAAATGGAAAGGGGCAAGGCAACCGGACGCCAGCGCAGTTTGCACCCCAACCATGTTTGGGAAATAGACGCTTCGGTGTGTGTGCTGGTGTATCTGCCCGGCGGCAAGAAGATGCGCCTGCTGGATGAAAAAATATACAATGAGCGCAAACCGGGCCGTCTGGTGGAGATCGGGCGGCAACGCATCATAAGATATGTAATTGTCGACCACTGCACCCACACTCTGTACCTGCATTACGAGCTGGCGGGGGGTGAAGATGCCGCAGGCATTCTGGCCACCCTTATTGAGGCCATGTCTGACCGTGGGCCGCGCGATCCCATGCACGGTGTGCCGTTCATCCTTTATATGGATAAATCTGGCGGCAACCAGTCAAGCCTTGTCAAAGGCTTCTGTGAAGCTATGGGCATCAAGCCCATGTACCACGCGGCAGGCAATGCCAGCGCCACTGGCAGTGTTGAAGTTGCACAAAACCTCGTTGAGCGGGGCTTTGAATCTCGGCTTCGTTTCATGGACGTGTCGGAGCTTGGACAACTGCAAGAACAGGCGGATCGGTGGCGGCGGCATTTCAATGCCCACTCCATACATACACGCCTGCAATGCCCACGCAACCGCGCATGGCTGCGCATTAGCGATGACCAGTTACGGGTTGCCAGCCGAGAGGCCATGCAGGCGGTGGCAACATGGGGCGAGCAGGCCCGCACCGTGCAACCGGATTACACGATCAGCCTGGATACCAAGAGCCACGGTGTGCATACCTATGACTTGCGCATGCTTGGCGCTCATGGCGTCCATGTGCGGGATAAAGTGGGGGTACTTCTTAACCCCTTCAATGCTCCGGAAATCATCGTCACCAAGACCATGCCCGATGGCGATGTTTTGCGCTTCACCGTATCGCCCATAGACAGGGATGAATGGGGATTTGATGCCGCCGCCCCCGTCATGGGTCAGGAATGGGGCAAGGCTCCGGAAACGCCTGTTGAACAGTCTGCCAAGGCAATGGAAGCGCTGGCAATGGGTGAAGACGGTAAAGCCGCCCGGCCATGGGAACATATCGACCCGATGGCGGACATCAAGGAAGCTCCACTGCACTTGCGGCGTGATGGTGTTGCCGCTCCTGTGGAGTCTGGTGCGCCAGTGGCTCTGGCCATGCCTTTAAGCCGTGTGGAGGCCGCACAGCGGTTGCAGCAGATTGACCCCGCACCGTGGCAGCGCGACCCCATTGCATGCATGGCGCACATTCGTGACGCCTACGG
>SAAX01000065.1 GCA_009929215.1 Deltaproteobacteria bacterium
ATTGTGGGCAGGGCAAAACTGGGGTGCGCATACCTGTTGTGCCGGTGTTTTTACCCTTCCATGGTTGCCCGGTGCGCTGCGTGTTTTGCGCGCAGGATGTGCAGACAGGTCTTGCCGATGCCAAGCCTTTGCCGGGCGCTGTATATCCGGCCGCACCGCAGGTCAGCAGCGGCATTGATCATGTACTGCACGAGGCGCGGCAAAACCTGCGGCACAGGCATGATGCAGGTCTGCCCCCGGCAGAGCTGGCATTTTACGGCGGAACCTTCACCGCCCTGCCAGAGAATGAGCTGGCGGCCTGTCTGGAAATGGCCCGCGAGGCTCTGGAGCAGGGCTGGATCCGCTCGTTTCGTTGCTCTACCCGGCCAGACAGGGTAGACGCCGCAATACTTCTGCGACTGCGCAGTGCTGGCTGCGGCGTGGTGGAGTTGGGCGTGCAAAGCTTTGACGATGGTGCCCTTGCAGCCTCGCGCAGAGGCTACACGGGGGCAACGGCGCTGGCTGCCTGTGCGGCGGTGCGAGTGGCTGGCCTGAAGCTTGGCGTGCAGCTCTTGCCCGGCATGCCTGGCCATCATCCAGAACATTTTGCCCAAGATGTGCCCACGGCCCTGGCTGCCGGGGCACACATGCTGCGCTTTTATCCCTGCCTGGTGCTTGAGGGTACGGGCCTTGCCGCCATGTGGCGCGCGGGCAGCTATAAGCCCTGGCCGCTGGAAGCGACGCTTGATGCACTTGCCCGGGGCTGGCTTGCCGCCATGCGCGCGGGCGTGCCTGTCATACGCATGGGCCTTGCTCCGGAGCCCGGGCTGGCCCAAGCCATACTGGCCGGGCCTGTGGATGGGGAGCTTGGCGGCAGGGTCAAGGGCCGGGCACTGCTGCTGGCCGTGCGAGAGGCGCTGCAAACGCCAGACCTGCGGCAAAAGTTTTTGCCAGAGAGCGGCTTTGCGCTGCGCTTGCCACGGGCCATGCAGGGCTTTTTTTGGGGTGCGGGGGGCGAGCTGCGCCCTGCATGGGCCGCTTTGGGTTTGCGCGCTGTCAGCTTTGAAGAAGAGAGCCAGCCGCAGATATTGCTGGTTTCGTCGTAACTCTCGGCGAAGGTCACGTCGCAACGTTTGCCGCAGATATGAAAGCGCTCATCGACTTTCGCGCACAAGTCTTTTTCTGGGTATTTACGCAGTGCCACTGTCGTGTTCGCTGGCGCAAAAAAGAAGGCGGCCGCCGGGGGGGAACCGGCGGCCGAGAAGGGAGGGAGGGTGTTGATGGTTATAAGGTTCTGTTCAAAGGAGGAGGTTCTTTGGAGGCTCCGCTATGCCCCCCTTGGGGGTAGAGGGCATAACGGAAATCTTGCACTGTAGGAGGCGTTATATGTTCACCGCCAGGGGCGGACGAGTTGGGAGCGGCAATAGGGTGTAGTGGCTATTGGCCCGCGCCGTGTTGATGTTTGGCCTGAGCGGGGGCGTCCTTTTTCGGCATGGCGGCCGCAGGTTTGCCCACTTCTTTTTCAATGCGCTGGGTCATGGTTTCGTGCAGTTGACCAAGCTGCTTCCTGAGTTGCAGCATTTCAGTCGCAGTGGCGCGCACAGCCGCTATGTCGGGGTTGGCCGCATTTTGCAGGGCGCGCAACTCTTGCCTTTTGATAAACATCTGGTCTTTGACGGGTTCCATCTGCTTGGCGAAATCTGCCACAATTGCATCATATTTCTGCATTTGTTCCGGGGTGTATGCGCCTCGGCCCATCATGCCGTGCATGGTGTGTCCCTGCATGCCGGGGCAGGGCATTTCGCCCTGGCAACCGCCCATTTCCCGCATGCCTTCAGGCATATCGCCAGCGGGGGCCGGCTGACTGTAAACAGTGATGGCGCTTCCCATAAGGGTTGCTGCAAGTATGGCTGCAATGGCGATGTTTTTGGATTTCATGGAAAGCTACCTCGTAACAAAAATTCGTGTATATGGGTTCGTTGTTCTCGCAACGTTTGTTTGCAATAAAGCAATGGCCGTGCCAACTATTGTATTTTTATTTAAAATCAACAGGTTACACTTAATGGTTTGTTTTGCGTTGCGTGGGAGAGCTGTGAAGCGTATGTTTTTTATACATTGAAGATTTAGCGCTGTATAAAATTTGTACATCTGCATAATTTTCTTACAGGCCCTTTGAGGGTGTGTGCATAAAAAACGCGCCCACCGTAATGGCGGGCGCGTGCTTATGCGGGTTTGTGGTCGCGGTTATTTGCTGGCGGAAGTAGACAGGCCGGGATATTCCATGCTGCACCCACGCGTTTGCGGGCTGCCAAGCGGAACCCCCACCTCGTTGTCCATGCGCTGGTCTGCTCGTTGCAGAAGGGCGCGCAGTTCGTCCCGCAGCTGTTGCAGCTCGTGCCCCAGGCGGGGCAGGGTTTCGGGCGAGGTGTTCTGGTTATAACTCAGGTGCGCAAGCTCGTTTTTTTTCTGCATGATGCTTTTGCGCAGCTCGTTCACCTTGGGGGAATATTCGTCGATCACAGCCTGGGCCTTGGCCCGCTGCGAGGGCGAAAGCTGTTGCAGCCACGCGCGCATGTCTGCCGCGTGCGTCCCGGCCGGGGTGCCCGGCGCGGGCGTATATTCCGCATAGTCGGTCTGATCTGCCGCCGTTGGTTGGGGAAGACATAGACTGGCCAGAATACAAAGAGAAAGAAGGGGTTTCATCATAAAAGACCTTCTGGAAAATAAACTCGTCCCGCTCTCATACCAAGCACTGAGCGGGGTGGCAAGATTCCAGGCTTTGTGGGCGCGTGGAATGGTAAAAACTCTGCAAGAAGCGTGCAAATTTTTTGACCGGTTGAAACCGTCCCTGCGGCCAGCTAGATAACGCCGAGCATCATATATGAATATGGAAACCTCCACTTCTGAAAAAAAAGCGCCAGAGCCCGTGCGCACGGGTGCTGCATCCACAGCGCAGGCCGATACGGCAAAGATGTCGCAGGCAGCCTATGTTGCCGCACGCACCCCGCTGGGTTTGCTGCTGGGCGGGGCAGCGGTTGTGCTGGCGCTTATGGTGACCCTGCTGACGCTCATTTCCATTGACCGTAGCGAGGCCGCAATGGCCCGCCTGCTGGCAGAAAAAGGTTCGTCGCTGATCATCGCCTTTGAGAGCATCTTGCGGTCAGGCATGCGCAGTGAGGCTGGCGTGCGCCTGCAAGTACTGCTGGAAGAAATGGCCGAAAGCCCCGGCATTGTTTTTGTGGCCGTTACCATGCCTGACGGAACCATTGTGGCCCACAGCAACCCGGCCCGCCTTGGTGAAATCTTGCAGGTGGGCGGGCGCGAGGCCGACGATGTGCTTATGCACGATCTTGCGCCCGACATGCTGCCCCACTGGGGCATCATGCGCATGGAGGGACGGCGCGTGTTTGCGGTGTACCGGCAATTTTCGCCCGGCATTCGCGACCTGCCCCGGGGTTTTCCCCTGCCGGTGATTTTTCTTGGGCTTGATCTTTCACCCTTTGAAATAACGCGCAGTCAGAACCGCGACTATGTGGCCATGCTGGCCGCCGTAACCCTGCTGGTGGGGTTGGCCTGCCTGGTTGCCCTGTATTATGCCGAACGCGCGCGCGAATCGCGCCAGCGGCAGCGCATGGCCGAGGGCAAGGTGCGCCGCCTTGAGGAAGAAGTGCGCCGCAAGGAAAAACTGGCCGCAGTGGGCAATCTGGCCGCAGGTGTGGCTCACGAGATCCGCAATCCCTTGAGTTCCATCAAGGGCTACGCCACCTACTTTGGCCAGCGTTTCCCCGAGGGCAGCGAAGACCGCGAGGCCGCCAATGTAATGGTGCACGAGGTTGACCGACTCAACCGCGTCATTATGGATCTTATTGGCCTTTCGCGCCCGAGCGACGTGAGCCCCCACCCCGCCGATCTCAAGCTGGTGGTCGATCACGTGACCCGTCTTATACATCAGGATGCGGAAAAACGCGGGGTAAAGATTGTTTGTCGCTCGCCCCGGCGCGTGCCGCTGGCCATGGCCGACCCGGAGCGCATGGGTCAGGCTCTGCTGAACCTTTGCCTCAACGCCCTGGACGCCATGCCCGAGGGCGGGCAGCTCACGCTTGCCATTGTGGAGCGCAAGGGGCGCGTGTGCCTTATGGTGCGCGACAACGGCACGGGCATCGAGCCCGCCCAGCTGCCGCACATCTTTGACCCCTACTTTACCACCAAGGGGCAGGGCACGGGCCTTGGGCTGGCCATGGTTCACAAAATTATAGAAGCCCACGATGGCGAAATCAGCGTTACCTCGCGCCCTGCGCAGGCGGCGCGGCGCGGCGAAACCACGTTCCGCATCTGGCTGCCCCGCGCGGCTCAGGGCAACGTGGCCCAGGCAAAGCGGGCGGACTGATTCTGGCTGGTTGCCAAGTATAAAGTGAGGAAGCTGTGAGCACCTGTATTCTGGTTGTAGACGATGACGATGCCCACCGTGGCATGCTGCGAACCATGCTGCGTTCGTGGGGATACGCTGTGGAAGAAGCCACCGACGGCGACGAAGCCGTAGACCTTGTGCGCGAAAAGTCTTTTGACGCCGTGCTGACCGACGTGCGCATGGCACGTATGGACGGCATACACGCGCTCAAAAATATTCTGGAATACAACCCCGCCCTGCCCGTGGTGCTCATGACGGCCTACTCGTCTGTGGAAACAGCGGTGGAGGCCCTGCGCCTTGGCGCATACGACTATCTGGTCAAACCGCTGGATTTTGAGGCGCTCAGGCACGCGCTTGAAAAGGCCATTGAGCATTCGCGCCTCAGTGTGGAAAACCGCGAACTGCGCCGCCAGCTCAGCGATGCGGCGACGCGGCCCGGCATTCTTGGCCGCAGCGCACCCATCCGCGCCATGCAGGAAATTATCGCCACGGTTGCGCCCACAGAGGCCACGGTGCTTATCACTGGTGAATCGGGCACAGGCAAGGAGCTGGTGGCCCGCGCCCTGCACTGCGCAAGCGCCCGGGCAGAAAAGCCGCTGGTAACGGTAAACTGCGCTGCGCTGGCAGAAAACCTGCTGGAATCTGAGCTTTTTGGGCACGAAAAAGGGTCGTTTACCGGGGCAGACAGACGCCGCGAGGGGCGCTTTGCCCAGGCCAACGGCGGCACGCTCTTTTTGGACGAAATTGGCGAAATGCCCCTTACCCTTCAATCAAAGCTGTTGCGTGCCCTGCAACAGGGCGAGGTGCAGCGTGTGGGGGCCGACGCCGCCATAACCGTGGACGTGCGCATAATCGCCGCCACCAACCGCGACCTGCGCGAAGAAGTGACCCAAAAGCGCTTTCGCGAGGATCTCTATTTTCGCCTCAACGTCATCTGTATTGAAGTGCCGCCCCTGCGCGACAGGGCAGAGGATATTCCCGTGCTGGCCGCCCATTTTCTGGAGCGGTTCGCCAGTCGCAACCGCAAAAGCGTGCGCGGTTTTTCCCCGCAGGCCCTGGCCTGCATGTTGCGCTATGCCTGGCCCGGCAACGTGCGCGAGCTCGAAAACGCCGTGGAACGGGCCGTTATTCTCTGCAACGGCGACCTTATCACCGAGCGCGAGCTGCCCTTGGTCGTAACCGGCCCCGCCCCGGTGGACGAGCGTCAGCCCGAAGCAGACGCCTCTCTGGCCGGTCTGCCCCTCGACACCGTGGAGCGCCGCGCCATCGAGGAAACCCTGCGCCAAACTGGCGACAACAAAAGCGAGGCGGCGCGGCAGCTGGGCATTACGAGGGCGACCTTGCATAACAAGCTGCGCAAATACGGCCTTGAGTGATCGGATTCTTTTGCGCGCTGGCTGCGTCAGAGGCGCTTTTTTATTCCGGTCGAGTACCATAAGCTTTGCTGTCTTTATCCGTAGCTTCCTGCGTCGCAACGGCTAAAGCGAGTACACTCCCTTCATAAAAAAGCGCCTCTTCCTTGCCAGCGCACAAAATTTATCCGATCCTTGGAAGGAATGGGGGGGGATGGTTCTTTTGCGCGCAGGCTGCGTGATAAGTGCTTTGTTATTTCGGTCGAGTGCCGGAAATGTACATTCCCTTCATAAAAAGGCACTTTTCTCTTGCCAAGACACAAGACGCCACCGGCCGCAAGAAAGGACGGAAAGTTGCTGGGCTGTCAAAAAGCAGTGAAGAATTTTGTGCTCCGCACAAGGATAGCGCTAGATAACCTGCCTGCAAGGGCACTCAATTTGCGATTTGTAGAGAAAGCGACTGCTGAAAGGCGTAGGCTATAGAGGTTTATAATGGGAACAGCGGAAAATGGCATTGCCTTGTACCAAGGCTCGCGTGGAAAACTGCGGCTGCTGACAATTTTAGCGGTGCTGCTGGTCATTGTCTGCGTTGAGACATGGGCTTACAGGCATTTTGTAGTGCCCCAAGACACAAGCGAGGGGCTTTCGGCGTCGTTGTCGCCAGAAGAAGCCCGTAGATACCTGCGCACCACTGAGGGGCTGCTTGTTATTGATGTGCGCAGTCAAAAGGAATTTGCCGATGGGCATCTTCCCAATGCCGTAAACATGCCATTATACGCCTTTCATCATCTGGTAAAAAACATCCCGCAAGATACTGCGGTACTGCTGCACTGCCAGTATGGTTACAGGTCGCGTCAGGCATACAAGCTGTTCAGGCGGTTGCGGCCAGATATTGTCAATGTGCGGTACGCTGCGGGCCAGTTGCATTTTCCCTTGTCGCCGCAGGAATGCCCGCCAGAACAATAGCCGCATGCCCCGCTATCTTGCCAATGGCGGTGTGGTATGCTTGCACAAGGGCGCTAAAAGCTTTCCATCTGGGCAAGGGCCTCTTTTTCCATGCTTTCTTCATTAAAAAAGAGAACCAGCAGGGCGTTTCTGTTGCGCGTTTCTGTCTTGCGCAATATCTGTCGAATGTGGGTTTTCAGCGTGTTTTCAGAAATATGCAGCCTGTCACATATGGCGGCTGTGTCGCACCCTTCGAGAATCAGGCATAAAACATCACGCTCACGCAGAGAAATACCGTATTTCAGGGCAAATTCTGCCACGCTGTCTGCCCGGCAACGTTCGATTGCGGGCGGCTCTGGCGGGGTAAAGGCCTTGAAATCCGGGGTGTTTTCTTTGTCTGCTGTGGGCGTTTTTAACACCCCTGAAAGCGTCAGCGCGTACTGAATGCGAGAGCTCACATAGCTGAAGGCAGTGGTGAGAAAAAGACACCAGAACGCAATGGGTACAGTGCCGGGAAAACGCTCCACAACGCGGTACACGCACAAAAAGGCCATAAGCATGGCAACGTAGGGTATGGACGAAATCAGCCCGCGCCGGGGCGAGTGCCTGCCTATTTGCGCAAACACAAGCAAAAAATACAGTTGCGCTATGCCCCGGCACACAAGGTCAATGACATAAATGAGCCAGTAGACTACTGTGCCTTCTGATATGACCACAAGTGTGGGCGATAAGATTATTCCGCCAATACATGCGAGCAACAGTCGCATATCAGTGCCGTATTTGTCGATCAGCACGCCCACAATGGGGTAGGCCAGCCACGTATACAGATGCACTTGCGCGGGAATGGGAAAAGCCTGGCTGTGTATTCGGTAAAAACTGATGTCTATAAAGGCATTGAGCAGAAAAAATATGAATGCGATGACAGTCAGGTATCTGAGCGAAATTATGGTTAGTTTGTCTGACTTGCGCACAATTTCCACGCCTTCCGCCAGGGGCTGCTCCCTGAACAGGCAAATGGCCGCCATGCTGCCGCTGATAAACTGAAGGCCCAGCATAAGCCATTGCAGCGATTCGTCAGAAAGGGGAAATAGGTATAAAAAAAGCCAGAAAAAATCTCCGGCGGCAAAGGCGATGCCCAGATGAAAACCGGGTGATGAACTGCGCGAAAAGAAGGTTTTGAGCAGCGGCGGCAGAACCGCCCCTCCCCAAAAACAGGCACCATAAGAGTAAATGGCATTGCTTTGGAATATGCCGCCCGCCCACAACAGCGCGCTCATAAGGGTAAGGGCTACGGCGCACGGGGCACTGAAGCGTTTGGGCAACCATGTGGAAAACAGTAGTCCGCCCAGTACGATGCCCCCGCAAAAACCGACAACAGCACTCTGAAGCGAAAAAGAGACAATGCCAAGTCCCCGGCCTTCAAGAAAAACTACAAACTGGGCTGCCAGCAGGCTGGCAATGCCCAGGCCGGAAAGGACGGGCAAGCCCTTTTTGCCTGATTCCATTGGTTCTCCGAAATATCTGTGTAGCAAGTGGCCAACTTGGTCAGTCACAATTTTTGATACCCCCTAAAAGAACACCACATTTATTGCGGGTCAATAGTAAAAATATATATCTATTATTCGATGTGGTATGGCGCTGTGGGCGTGAGCTCAAGCGCGGTATGCCTTAAAAGTGAAGCACTGCAACAGTTTCGATTGGATTTTTGCCCTGTGCGGCCCAGAATCACAATGCTCATCGCATAAAAGAGGAAGGGGCCCAAACATACGTTTGGGCCCCTTCCTCTTCACGTCCAGCAACTGCCGCATGCTGCCAGATACAGCAGGGTGCCGTTGTTGGGCTGCAAGCCTGCGGAGAAGTCGCGCTTACCCCGCAAGCGGTGGTGCTGTTTACTGAAGATCCGCGGAACCATCACCGCGCAGGGTAATTTTTTTCACGCCGGTGAGGTCAAGGTTCTGCCAGTTCACCTGGTTGCCCTCGTTGTCAACGGCAATCAGTTCCCAACCCTTGGGGCTGCCGTTGATGTTGATTTTCAGCCCTTCGCCGTTGGCAAGGGTGTCATTGCCAAGCAAGTCCTGGGCATCGCCCTTAGCGTTAGAATCAGCAAGGCCAAGACTCTGAATGGTAAAACCCGTGCCGTTGGCAATGAGAATTTCCTGAGCAAGGGCTGCGCCAGCGCTGAAGCCAAAGAGCATAAGGGCGGCAGCGATGGAAAGAATGAAACGCTTCATATTGAAATCTCCATTATATTCAGTTTGTTATTTGTCGTCTTGTGGGCTCGCAGGCGGGAGCTATTCGGGCACAGCTTCAATGGCGTCCATAATGGTCTTGGCGGGATTCTTGGCGCAGTAGGTGCCCAGGTGGGTTCCCAGCTTTTCCATCCACTGGTCGCTGATGGAGGTGTTGCCGCTCTTGCCGCTCATGTAACCGTCAATCCACATCACCATCATGCTTATGTTCTGCTTGTCAGCCAGAAAGTCCTTGCAGGTGATTTTAGCCACATCCTGTTCAGATGCATGAGCTGCAAAAGGGGCAGCGCCCAGCATAACAACGGTCAGTGCGGCCAACAGATACTTCTTCATCATTTCCTCCGTCTCCCTTAAATATTTACGCGTAACCAGATTATCCGAAGATATTCGTGTGGTGGGGACCTGTGCCAGTGCCCGGCGGCTATGCCCTTTTTGCTGGTGCTCCAGCAGCCATGCACCTGCCCTGCCCTCACAACCCGATTAGGCCTACACTTCGGGCCGGGTTATGCACATCACCTTATTGTTCTATTTTGCATGTTATTGCTCACCCCTAAGTATGAGTGGGGCGGGTGTGGCAAAAAAATATTCTTAAATTCGGTATGTTGTATGTGGGGCAGAGTTTTTGGGAAGCATTGATATCCGCTAGGCTACTCTCGCGTGCCTGCCCCGCAACGCAGGCTCCGACCCTTTTTGCAGGGTGCAAGGTGTGCCGCTTGAGCGATTTCACCCATTGGGGTGAGAAGATATTTTGCATAAAGGTCAAATCGGGTGATACCGTTTTGCGCCTAATTGAAGGAAAAAGCTGCTGGAATTCTGCGTCCATGTTCCACTCTTTGAAAATCTCGTTATGGAGAATCTGACAATGAACGATTCCAGCACTCGCGTTGGTGGCATGATCTGGGCAGGCTATGTTCTGCTGCTTCTTTTTTCCTTTTCGCTTTACTGGAGCCTGTTGTTCTGGGCTGGCCTGGCCGCATTGGCCCTTGGCTATTACCAGCGCCGTCAGGCCCGCAAGCAGGGTCTGGAGGCGGATTGCGCCCATGCCCAATGGCAGGTCAATACGGTCTGGTTGGCGCTGCTTCTTGCACTGGTGGGCATTGGCGGTATTGTTGGCGTGGCAGGTTGGATGGGCAATGATCCCACCATTATGGCAAAGCTTGACGAGCTCTCCGCTGGCGATCAGGCACCGCTGGAAATGTTGCGCCAGTTTTGGGCGATTCCCGGCAGCAAGGCTCTGGTTGTTTTTATGTGCGGCTCAACCCTGCTTTACCTTGTGTGGACTCTTAAACGCACCCTGCAAGGATTTTTGTCCATCTGGCAGGGTGGTACGCCTGCCACGCTTGGCTCTGTGCGTTGGCTTGCCCTGCTGCTGGCAGTGCTGATTCAGGTGGGTATTCCGCTGGTGTTGCTATAAGCGGTGGCGATCATGCGTGGCACTGTACTTTGCCTTGCGTTTGTATGCGTACTGGTGGGGGCGGCACAACCAGCCACCCCCACCGAACACGCCGAAAAAACGTGCTCCAGTCTTGATCAAGCGTATGAACTGGCACAGAACGGCGATGCCGAGGCCCAGTGCTGGCTTGCCCGACAGTATGAGGCTGGTTTGTGTGGTTTGTGCAAGGATGGCCCTCTGGCTGTGGTCTGGTTTAAAAAAGCCGCAGAGGCGGGCAGGGCAGAGGCTCAGTTTGCCTTGGGCATACGCTGCTTTTTTGGCATTGGCGTGCCGCAAGATCTTGCACAGGCCGTGTACTGGTTGCACAAGGCCGCACTGCGGAACCATGCCGAGGCCCAGTATAGGCTGGCGGGCTGCCTTGAAGACGGCTTGGGAACAAGTGCAGACAAGGCTGCCGGGGTGTTCTGGTACACCCGGTCTGCTGAATTGGGCTATCCTCAGGCGCAAAACATGCTAGGCATTCTTTGCATCAAGGGTTTGGGCGTGACGCGTGATGCGCAAGCCGCTGCCCAGTGGTTTCAAAAGGCAGCCATGCAGGGTTACGCAACCGCCCAATTCAACCTTGGGTGCAGCTATGAGAAGGGCGAAGGTGTAGACAAGGACAGGGAAAAAGCCCTTTACTGGTATGGCAAGGCCGCCCGCCAGGGTGACGCTGACGCGCAGGCCCGACTTGAGGCCTTTTAACCGTTACGGGGGCATTGCCTTCTGGCGGCCTAACCCTGCAAGCCGGGAATCTGCACACTGTATGCCGAAAAAAACTCCCCACTCCCTCAAGGTGTGCGCAACGTGCCTGTTGTCTGTGCTGCTGCTCGTGTTCGCGTGCTCGGCTGTTGCCCGCGCCACAGAAACATGGGCCGTGTACTGGTATCTTTGCGGCAGCAATCTGGAGTCGGAAGACGGCGCAGCCTCCGCCGATCTGGCCGAACTGCTCAAGGCCCGCCTGCCAGACAACGTAAGGGTGATCATTCAGACCGGGGGGGCCAGCAAATGGCACCGGCCCGGAATCAGCGCAAAGCACATCAGCCGCTATGTCTATCAGGGCGGCAAGCTAGAGCTGCTGGCCAAGCTGCCGCAGGCAAGTATGGGGGATGAAAAAACGCTGACCTCCTTTCTTGCCTTTTGTAAAGAAAAGTACAGCGCCGACCATCAGGTTTTTGTTTTTTGGGATCACGGCGGCGGCAGCATCGGCGGCGTGGCCAATGACGAGAATTTTGATTTTGACGCTCTGTCGCTCAAAGAAATCAACAATTCTTTCAAACAGGTGTACACAGCCTCGCCCACGCGCCCGCCGTTTGAAATCATCGGCTTTGATGCCTGCCTTATGGCTACTCTGGATACAGCCAGCGCCATAAGCGGTTTTGCAAAATACATGGTGGCCTCGCAAGAGGTGGAGCCTGCCAACGGCTGGCAATACACCGCTTGGGTCAATGCCCTGGGAGCCAACACCGCCATAAGCCCAGAGGCACTGGGAAAGACCATCTGCGATACCTACCTTGAAGGGTGCGAAGAGGTGCAAACGGCGGGCAACGCCACACTTTCGCTCATTGATCTGGTCAAGATACCCTTTGTAAACCTGGCCTACAATGCGCTGGGGCTCGAGGCTGTTTCCCTTGCCATGGACGACGACAGCTTCTATGCAGCCTACGGCAGACAGGCCAAGGCTGCGGAAAACTACGTGAATTCGCGTTCCGAGGGCTACACCAACATGGTAGACCTTGGTTCGCTGGTGCGCAGACTCAAAACAACCCTGCCAGAGTTTGCGCCGCATTTTCTCGATTCACTGGGCGAAGCGGTTGTCTACAAGGTGCACGGCCCCTATCGGTCGCCCTCTGGCCTCTCTTGCTACTATCCTTTTGACGGCAGCAAGTCGGGCTTTTCTACCATGATGCAGGCCGGGAACATCACCACGTTTCTGGTTCTCAGCGGGCTTCAGCTGGGCTTTCTGGATACGGACAGCGCCGTAAAGCACCTTGAGCGCATCTCTACCGACATAACCGCCGCCCTTGGGCGTGAGGAAAATTCGCCACAGGCCGCCGCACCAGCCGCACCAGCCGCTCCGGTCGCTCCTGCTGAAGTGCCCAAGCCACAGGGGCAGGGCGGCGCGCAAGGCCTGTGGGCTCCCTTACAGTCTGGTTTGGCGGCCATGCTGGGCAAACAGACCGAGGACGGCCCGTCGGTAGGCAGCGTTGCGGCCTTGTTGGGTCAGGCGGCAAGCGCGGTGAGTGCGTCTGTTGTACCGCTCAAACCGCTGGATATTACAAGTCTTGAGGATTTTGAGGTCGCAATCGGCAACGGTGGTGAAGCGCGGCTCGATCTTGGCCCGGAGCGCGTCAAGTTTCTGGACAGCGTGCAGTTTTACCTTGCCTACTTCAGCATTGAAGACAACCTGATCATGCTGCTGGGCAAGGATGCCGACATGGAGGCAGATTGGGAACAGGGCGTGTTCAAGGACAATTTTCAGGGCACGTGGGCAGCCCTTGACGACCATCTGGTGTACCTTGAAATCACCAACCAGGACGAAGGCATAAACCACTACGTTTCGCCCATCATGCTCAACGGGGTGCGCTGCAACCTCATTGTCATCTACGACTTTGCAGAAAAGGAATACAAGATTCTTGGCGCGCGCCGTGTGCAGGGCGGCGAAATGACCGACAAGGCCCTTATCAAGCTCAAGGCGGGCGACAAGGTCACCACCATTCTGCTTGCCATGCAGATGGATGACGAGGACGGCGAGTTTCAGGAGGTGGAGGTGGATACCTTTACCCTTGGCAAAGACGTAACCTTTGCAGATACCGATATGGGTGACGGGCAGTTTATGTTCATGTTTGAAATGACAGACGTGCAGAACAATACCGCCACCTCACAGATCGTAACCATTGAAGTGAAAGACGGCGAAGCCCTGTACAGCAACTGATGCGCATGGTGCACTTGTGGGCGGTTCTGTGCGGTTCTGTGCTTGCATCCTTGCCACGGGCCGCCGCTATGGGTATGGAACAGGCATGAGCGATTCCAAGACCAACAACGGCGATTTTGCGGCTGTGGACGTATGCGCAGAACGGCTCGACCGGCTGGCAGACTTTTTTAACGAGGTCGGCATGCTGCGGCACACGCCGCGCACTGGCTACGCCTTTTTGGGAACCGGGCAGGAGAACGTGGCCGAGCACTCCTACCGGGTGAGCGTTATGGGCTATGCGCTGGCCCGGATGTGCGGCATGGACCCGGCGCGGGTGACGTACCTGTGCCTGTTTCATGATCTGCACGAGGCCCGCACCGGCGACCTCAACTATGTGAACCACCGCTATGCGCAGTGCCAGCCCCGCAAGGCACTGGAAGACTGCGTGGCGGGAACCGGGCTGGAGCAGGACGTGCTGCCCCTGTGGGACGAGCTGGAAGAAGATTCCAGCCGCGAGGCCCTGCTGGCGCACGATGCCGATCAGCTTGATCTCATCTGCAATCTCAAGGCCGAGCTCGACAAGGGCAATGCCTTTGCAGAGCAGTGGCTGGAAAGCGCGGTCAAGCGCCTGCGCAGCCCTGCGGCCCAGCAGGTGGCCGAGGCCGTGTTGCGCGCAGACCACAACCGCTGGTGGTACGGCCAGGTGGAACGCGAATGGTGGGTGCGGCGGGGCCGCTGAGAAACAGATTTTTAAAAATACAAAAGGCCCGAAACCGGGTGGCGCTGTTTATCTGCGCCTTGTGGTTTCGGGCCTTTTGTATTTGGCCATGAAAGGCTCGGGGACTGCTAACAGCATGAAAACATTAGCTCCCTGCCTCAAGCAGGGGCAAAGAGGCCCTGGAGTAAACAGATCCTAGTTGGTCACTACCGTGCCGAGGGGCGCGTCGTCCAGCAGGTAGCGGCGCAGGCTTGAGGGCGCGCGGCCATCAAGAATAAGGGCGCGCTGGCAGCCCGCATCCAGAGCGTTGAGGCAGGCTTCCACCTTGGGAATCATGCCGCCGGTGATCACCCCGGCATCGCGCAGGTGCTGAATCTCTTTGCGGTTAAGGCTGGGTATAAGCCTGCCCTCGCCGTCCAGCACGCCAGGCACATCGCTGATCAGCACAAAGTATTCTGCGCCAATGGCACCGGCCAGCGCGCCGGCCGCCGTGTCGGCATTGATGTTCAGGGCCTTGCCGTTCGGGCCGGAGGCCACGGGAGCCACCACCGGCACAAATCCGGCGTCCAGCAGGCAGCGGGGCAGGGCGGGGTCAACGGATTCTACTGTACCCACAAGGCCAAGGGCCGGATTTTTGACCGTGGCCCGCAGCAGGCCGCCGTCCCGGCCAGAAATACCCGCCGCGCGCACACCCTGCTGGGCAAATTCGTTGACAACTGCCTTGTTTACCTGGCCGCACAGTACCATTTCTGCGGCTTCCATGGTGGCTGGGTCGGTTACGCGCAGGCCGTCCACAAAGTGGCTTTCGATATTCAGGCGTTTGAGCAGGGCCGAAATTTGCGGGCCGCCGCCGTGCACAACCACAAAGCCCATGCCCTGTTCAGAAAGTTGCGCAAGGTCGGTGGCAAAGGCCGAGCTGAGGTCGGGCTTGTCCATGGCGTGCCCGCCGTATTTGATAACCACTGTGGTATCTTTCATCTGCTATTCCTCTGGCTGTAGAGCCTGAAAGGGCGCTCGCTTGCGGGCCTTTCGCTGCAATTGTATTTTGGATGACAGATGGAAACGCTAGCACCCAGCGGGCCTGCATGCAAGCACCCTGCGTGACAACTGCGTGGCATTGCATGAATTTATTGTTTTTATGCCAGGAAGTTGGGCCACGAAGCACTAAGTAATCGAAAACCCGGTTGCCATTGTGCTGGCTGGATAAAACAGCTAATGATAGATGCATAGAAACGGGGGAGATATGTCCGCACACGGCGCAGGAAAAGACGTGTCCCGCAACGATGACTGGAACCGCGAAGCCTTGGCTGCGGCCAATGTTGGGCTGTGGGTTATTGAAATCGACAGAAACACCGGCCATGTGCGCATGATTGCCAACCCGGTGACCCTGCGGCTACTCGGTGCCAATGAAGATACCACCCCCGAAGACTGCTTCAACCTGTGGGTAGACAGGGTTGACGCCCGCTCCCGCCAGCATTTGTGGGCCATCCACGACGAATTTATTGCCGACACAGCCATGCACGAGGTGCGCTACCTCTATAACCACCCCTCGTGGGGCCTTGTTCCCGTGCGTTGCGGCGGGCGGCGCATCAGTGGCGACGAAGATATCGTTGTGCGAATTGTTGGCTATCATCAGGACATGACCGAGCTGCACGAGGCGCACCAAAGCCTGCGCGAAGGCTTGGTGCGCCTTTCGTTGGCCTGCCGCCTGGGCTGGCTTGGCGTGTTTGAAATGGCCCGGCTGGAAAGTGGCGAGATTGATCTGACCGGCAACGACGTTTTTTACGAGCAGTTTGGCATCAATACCTCGGCCAGTATGGCAGAAAGGCTTGAGCGCATGGGCTCTCGCATTGTGGCCGAGGACAAAGACAAGTGGCGCAAGCTGTGCTCGCCCGGCTTGTGGCCTACCGGCGGGCAGGAGCATATGGAACTGCGCGTGGCCCATCCCCGCAAGGGGCTGCGCTGGTATGCCCTTGCCTACGAGGTAGTGAGCGGGCCAGGCGTGTTGCGTATAACCGGCTATGCCAGCGATGTGACAGAAGCCCGCCAGCACGAACGCATGCTGCGCGAGGCCAAGGAAAGCGCCGAGGCCGCCAATGCCGCCAAGAGCATTTTTCTGGCAAACATGAGCCACGAGATACGCACGCCCATGAACGGCATCATGGGCATGGCCCATCTGGTGCTCAATACGCCTCTCAATGAGCAGCAGCGCGATTATGTGGAAAAAATCCACGCAACCTGCGAATCACTGCTCGATATCATCAACGACTTGCTGGATTTTTCAAAGATCGAGGCCAACCGCCTGGAGCTGGAAAACCTGCCCTTTCAGCCAGAAAAAGAACTTGAATCAGTCATGTCGCTGCTGGGCCCCAAGGCCGTGCACAAGGGCAAGGATTTTAGACTCGAAAGCTATATCGACCCCGCCATTCCGCCCTTTCTTTCAGGCGATGCCCTGCGGCTGCGCCAGATACTGCTCAACCTGGGCGGCAATGCGCTGAAGTTTTCCGAGCGTGGCACTGTGCGCATTGCCTTTGAACTGCTGGAAATAAAGGACGACAGCGTGCGTATGGCCTGTGTGGTGAGCGATGAAGGCATTGGCATGTCTACGGATGAGCTTGCGCGCGCCTTTACGCCCTTTTCGCAGGCAGATACGTCCATTACCCGCCGTTTTGGTGGCACGGGGCTTGGGCTTTCGCTGTGCCGCCGTTTAACGGCCCTTATGGGCGGGCGGATTACGGTAGAGAGCGAGCCCGGCAAGGGCAGTGTTTTTCGGGTTGAGTTGCCCTTTGCAGTGTGCAGCGAGCTGGGCGACCAGAAAAATGACGATGCCAGCTCCGATATTGATGCCCGGTCTTTGCGCGGCCTGCGCGTACTGGTGGCCGAAGACGGCGATATCAACCGCGAAATTATGGAAGTGCTGCTCGACAGCATGGGCATTGAATGCATTTCTGCGGTCAACGGGCAGGAGGCTGTGGAAGTCTGGACCATGCGCGGTGCTGAGATTGATATTATCCTTATGGATGTGCAGATGCCCATCATGGACGGCTATTCCGCCACCCGCGCCATACGGGCCAGCAATCTGCCCGGTGCGCAAAGCGTGCCCATCATTGCCATGACAGCCTACGCCATGCGCGGCGATGCCGAGCGCAGCATTCAGGAGGGCATGAACGCCCACCTGACCAAGCCGGTAAATCTTGAAGACCTCACGCGCACGCTCAAGCTTTTTAA
>SAAX01000125.1 GCA_009929215.1 Deltaproteobacteria bacterium
CCTGTTCCGTCTGTTATTTTAACAGTTACAGAATCAGCTGACAAGTTCAGCAGTGCGAATGAGTTCGCATGGTTAAAAGGTACTGTGAATGTAAGAGGCGTACCAGCCGTCCCAATAGTTTGCGTTTCCACAAAATCATCCAGCATCATGTATGGCCCGGTTGCGCCGAGCTTGCGCCATACAGCCGATGTGCCGGAGTTGTTCGCCTCAACCGATGGTTCTTTGCCCACATTACCAGCGGATAGGCTTTTATAGCGTACATGGTTGTGCCGTACCTTCGCATCAGCCGCGTATGTTGTGCCGCTGGCCCATGTCGTGCCGTCCACTGAATCGCTTTCCGCAATCGAACATGCCGTTAAAGTAAGCGAGTTCGGCTCAATTACCTTTGCCATATAATATCACCTCCCACGCCTACGCGGCGGCTATCGTAACGCCTTCCTGCGCGAACATATCCATCCTGTCGCGGATTCTGCCCTGATCTGCCATTATACGGTCCGTTTTGGTCAGCAGTTGCCGCAACGTATCATTCATGTTGTTGATTGCCGCCACCACAGCACTGCTGTCCATGCCGCCGCCAGCAGACAGCCCGCGCATCAGGGCCATGCTGTCAGAGTTATTCACGACTCCCCACTGCTGCGGGGACATGACAAGCTCAGGGCCGTTTTCACCCACCCAGAAAGGTTGATTGGTCGGTGTGATGCCGCCCGTAGCAAAACCCTCAGCCTTGCCAAAATTGTTGTACCACTGCGAGATCGTCATGCCGGAATCTGCAATGGCCTGTGCAACGCTCGCAGCCGTCCACCCACCAGCAGACTGACCTGATGCCAGTGTATTGCCAGCGTTCATCTCAGCAGCTTTAGCAGCCAGCAGGGCCATGTCTGACATCCCGCTAGAGCTCGACGTGTACGAGCTCGACACGCCCTCGCCAACGCCGAACCTGGCCCACCACTGGTCAACGGTCATGCCAGAGCTAAGAATAGCTTGCTGCGTGCTCTGAGCCGTCCAGTCTGTGCGCCCCTGGTACGCCTGTTTATTCAGCAGGTCGGCTTTTGATTGCAACAACGATTCTTGCTGCACCAACGGGCTTTTGGCTGCTTTTTCAAGCAGTCCAGCCAGCGAGCCAGAAAGAACTGTTATCTTCGCGGATATCTCCGCAAGCGTGAGCACACCTGTTTTTTGCGTATCGAGTTGCGATTTGAGCGTATCGAGTTGCAGCTTGTTGGTGTCGTACTGATTCTTAGCCACGCCCTGAGCATCTCTCAGCTTACGATCGACCTCATAAAACAGGTCTTGATATGTGTCGCGTGAGGCAATTTGTTCTTTGCCTAGCTGCAACAGGTTTGTAGAGATATTCGGCAGCTCGGCCATAGCATCAGCATCACCCGACATGGCCTTGGCGTAGACCATTGAGAAGTCTGCACGTACATCGGCAAGGCGCGAGGTTGAGACATTGGCGTCACTGGCCCATATGTTGCGGCGGGCATCATCCAGCGTATCGACCACCCGATCAAACGAGCTGACAATGCTCTGTGCGCTATTTATCTGCTCTTGCAGCATTGAATTGTACTGCTTCTGTAAGTAGTCGATTTCGGCCTGCACAGACTCAGCCTGCTGCGTTGCGACGAGCGACTTGTAAACATTGCTGTCAACGCCATACTTGGTCTGTGCGTCACGCAGCGCATTTTCTTGCTGGTATTTCAACGCTTGCGACTGATACGCCCACGAGTCCGTACCGGAGGACAGGGCCATACCACGCAGGTACAAGTCCTGTTCTGAACTTCGCGTGATGGCTGTCTGGTACTGGTTGAGATACGCCAGCCGTTTTTGCTCTACACCGGCAATTGCCTCTTCCTGCCAGCCGAGGGATTTCAACGTCTCAACCCATGTGTCCATCTGCGCATTGGCAGCATCGAGCGCCTTGCTCAACTCACTTGCAGGGTTCAGCACGCCGTCAATGGACGTTTTGATGCCGTCCATAGTTTGTATTGCAGTGTAAGCGTTCTGCCAGCCAGCCAATGACGATTTATCAATGGACAGGGACAGGTTCGACGTGTCCATCGTATTCAGGGCTTTTAATAGGGGCTCACTTATGGCCGCTGCGTAATCGTCGGCATAGTCACCCATGCTTGCGCCGATATTAGCAACTTCGACAGCCTTCGTAATAACTTTGGACATCTCGTCCATTGTGTCAGCGGCCATGCCATCCGCAGCAATGGCGAGTTTGGACAGATCCATGTGCGAAACAGCGTCAGTGATGCGTCCATAAGCCTGGTTGAGCAGATTCTTGCCCACGGCTTCGGCATTCGGGGTATCGCCGCCTTCACCATTACCGCTGACCTGTATCCAAGGCTGGGCTGCAAGGTATTCTGAGTACTTAGCCCCCAAAGACTCGTCTAGTGTAGATAGCGAAGTTTTAACGCTAGCAGACAAGTCGATTGCTTGCTTGGCAAGTTGCGCTAGGTAGGTCGCAGAGTTTCGGGCTGCGCTGGCGTCCATGCCATTGCGGGCGCGAGCCTGGATGTAATACCCCTGGTCTGTGGCATCCGCGAACCCACTACGGCCCTTGTTGGGGCGGCTGATCGACTCCATCTGCGCCGATGAGTCGCTTGCATCCAAGTCGATGTTGCCGAGCACCCACAGCCCCGGTTCTGACCCGCCACCGCCGAACAGCGAGCCAATACCGCCACCGCCAACGCCGCCCAACAGTGCGCCGATGCCCATTGCCGCCGCACCAGCCCACCCTACGGGGTTCCAGCCGTTGGCGAGGATGAGCGCGGTTCCAATCCCCATGCCAGCAGCAGAGCCAATAGTTGTACCAGTGCTTACGCTCTGCGAGTCGCCCCAGAGGGCGGGGCTAAGGTAGGATGCGCCAATACTACCAACAGCACCGCCGCCGATGGTGTACGGGTTAAACATCGTACCCATAGCCCCGGTAAAGGTGTTGGTGGGGCCAAGGGCTGCGGGGGCTTGCCCTGCGACACCTTCGTACAACAGAGCCTCGCCACCAGTCAGGGGTGCGTTATACGCGGCGGCTGCCGCATTCGGCGCAAACGTATTCGGGAACGCCGATGCCGCCCAACCATTGATGGTATCGCCAAACGCGCTCGTGGCCCCGCTCATCAGCTTGTTAGTGGCATACTGCTGCGCCATGCCGCTGGCCATGCCGTAGACATTGGACGAGCCGCTAGACCCACCGCCGGACTGGCCAGCCGTGGTCATTCCGTACAACGAATTTTGCGCAACACCGACGATGGACAGCACGATTGGCTGCACCAACGCTTGATACGACATATCCTTCAGCAGCTTGGTGAACGACAGGGACAGCTTGTCGAAGGAAACCTTGCCAGTGTCGAGAAAATCCCCCCACAT
>SAAX01000126.1 GCA_009929215.1 Deltaproteobacteria bacterium
TCAGAGATGCCTTCGGATTCCTTCACATAGTCCATCCATTCGGGGCACCAGTCGTCAAAACGCAGAAGGAAACCGTCTTCGTCAACTTCAAAGCTTTTACCTTTATAGGTGATCTCAGCCATGCGTGTGTCCTCCTTGGACAGCTATTGCTCAATCTCGCCGGGGCGAATCGCCCAAGCGCTACAACCGGATATTTCCGGCCGAATTCCTCCGGTGGGGCGAAAGCATACCGCAATCACAACGAGAGCTCTTATGACACAAATAATTTTTGATGGCAAGTCCTGTGTGTCTTTTTTGCTCTCGCTGCACATTTTTGTTCGAGGCTTTTGTGCAGTTATTCAAGCGCCATACCATAAACATGATTAAATTGTAGGCATTTAGTGCTGGCAGTAAAGCACTTTGCCAATCTTGTTTACACCGGCAATAAGTTCTTGTTCAGACTGCGCATTTTCAAGGTCGCGCACGCGCACGAACATATGGCGGTTGCCATCGGGGTTCGAAACGGTAAGCACCGAAAGAATGCGGGCATTGTGCGCGCGCAGCAGGTCAAACAGGGGGCGCGCCGTGCCGGGCAGGTCGGGCAGTTCTACAGCAAACTGCAAGCCGCCCAGGCGAGCGCCGGTAATGTCTACCATAGCCTTGAACACGTCGTGGTCAGAAATGATGCCCACGAGCTTGCCTGCGTCATCCACCACGGGCAGCCCGCCAACCTTGTTGTCCAGCATGATCAGGGCGGCCTGCTCGACAGTGTCGGTGGGTTTGACGGTGATGGGCTTGGCCGTCATAATGTTTTTGGCTTTCAGCTCGGCCAGCAGATAGTGCATTTCGTACATGTCGAGCGTGGTGGCCTTGGAGGGAGAGGCATCGCGCACGTCGCGGTCAGAGATAATGCCAATGACCTGACCCTGTTCGTCCACAACCGGAATACGGCGGATGTGGTGATCCTTCATGAGCTTGCCCACTTTGAGCAGCGATGTATCGGGGCCAACGCTGACAACATCGGTGGTCATCCAATTCTTTACAGGCATGCTTTCCCTCCGGGGGGAGATGTTTCTGGTTATAACGGCGAGGTCGAAACGGCCACGCACATTTTTTGTATATACCAATGTGCCGATACTGCACAAGTGTGTAACTGTTAGTTGCGTGCACAGTCAAAGTCTGAAGGGGCCGATATGCTTTTACATCTTGATTGTGGGGCGGGCATCAGCGGCGCTGCCACCCTGGCCGCACTTGCCCACCTGGGGGTGGATTATGCCCCGCTGGCAGCGGCTCTGGCCCGTGTGGGCGTGCTGTGCAGCATCGATGTGGCGGATGCGGCGGGCCCTGCCGGGCCGGGGTGCAGTGTGAGCATACGCAGGCAAGATGGGGCGCAGCAGCCTTGCCTCCTGCCTGAATGCACCGCGCTTATTGACATTATTGATGTTCCCAGCCGGGTGCGACAGCGCGCCAAAGCCTCTGTGCACGCCCTTGCCTGTGCCTGCGCCTACGCCCGCCAAACGTCCTCCGCTGCGGTGGATGCCCCAGCTACGGTGGATGCGGGGGAACTCAGCGGGGGAGAATCAGAGGCTGCGGCCAATGCCTTCATTCATATGCTTGGTGCGGCCTACGGGCTTGAGGCGCTTGGGGTGGAAAGGCTCACGGCTTCGGCATTGCCCTGGTTTACGGGCAGTGTGGCGGGTGTCCACGGCAGTATTCCCCTGCCACGGCCCGCAACGGCTTTTTTGATGCAGGGCAAGGCCATATTTGCCACCGATGCCCGCGAAGAGCTTGTTACCCCCACAGGCGCGGCCCTTGTGCACGCGCTGGCAGGCGAGATTGTTTGCGGCCCACAGGGCGTGGTGGCGGGGCTTGGCACGGGCTACGGTCTGCAAACCTCTGCCGGAGGGCTGCGGGTCTGGCTGGTGCAGGAGGCTGGGCATGGTGCGGATCACACCTGTGGCGGCAACGAAGCTGTCGTTCAGTTCGAGAGCCATATTGATCATCTTAATGGTGAGGACCTTGGTATGGCCCTCACGGCCCTGTCATCCATGCCAGAAGTGCTTGATGTACTGTGGCTGCCCGGGGTGGGTAAAAAGAACCGCCCGGCGGGCCTTTTGCGCGTTTTGTGCCTGCCGGGGCATCGCCCTGCGGTGGCAGACGCCGTGCTGCGCCACACCCACACTCTTGGCTTGCGCGTGCAGACCCTGGAACGCATGGTGGCCCCGCGCCACGCCGCCGTGGCAGAAGTGGCGGGCCAGCAGTTGCCAGCCAAGGAATATGTGATTGAAGGTCAAACCTACCTGCGCCCGGAGGCAGACGCTCTTGAAGCTGTTGCCCGACAACGGGGCGTGGGTGTGCCTGCACTGCGCAATGTTCGGGGGGAGAACGGGTAGAGCGCGCATACCTTTATAGTGCCCCAGTGTCTTAACGAAATTTTGACATGCGGCACAATAGGATAGCAGCCATCTTGCATCCCGCCCTATGCTGGCGTAAGGAGGCAATGGGCGAAATGCCCATCCCAAGGAGGAAATTTATGCGTATGCAATATGTGTTGAAACCTTTGGCGCTGAGCGTTCTGGCCGCAGGCCTGCTGCTTACGGGCACGCCCGCCGTGCAGGCTGCCCCTGACAGGAATGGCCAGCAGAACTACAAGCAAAGCGGCGACCGCGACACAAAGCGCAGCAATGACCGCGTGCAGAGCAATGACCGTAAGGACAAGCAGGATCGCCGCGACCAGCGTAATGATCAACGTAATAACCAGCGCGACGACCGCCGTGATCAACGCAATGGCCAGCGTAATGACCAACGCGGCGACCAGCGGGGCGATCAGCGTAATGAGCGCCGCGACTCTCGCAATGACGGACGTATGGATCGCGGGCACGACAACCGCAGCGAACAGGGCGAACGCATGGGCAAGCCCCAGTACGACAAGGACAAGGGCGACCGCCGCAGCCCGCGTGGTGACGAGATGGGCCGCCCGCGCGACGACCGCCGTCCCCCGCGTGACGTGCAGCAGCGTGGCCCCCAGGGCGGGCGCTCTGCCGACCCGGATGACGACGTGCGCAACTAGGGCCAGCGGCCTCGTCTGCTGATTCTGGCAGCGGTTTCCTCGCGCTGCCTTTGCTATACAAAAGCCTTCCGCCACTGGAAGGCTTTTGTTTTTGTCTGAATACTCTGGGTCAGGCAGCAGGCCATAAAAAACAGCAGCGTCCGGTGTGGGCGCTGCTGTTTTTTATGCGTGGGTCAGGTTGTTGTTAACCCTGGCACTTCTTTTTGAGGGTTTCGGCAATGGTTGCGCCCATCTGGTGGCAGGCTTTGAGGGTCTCGTGGCCGGGCCGCCAAGTGCACTTCACGGGTTCGGCGGGCATTTCCATGTTC
>SAAX01000127.1 GCA_009929215.1 Deltaproteobacteria bacterium
CCGCCCGCCTGCACCGCGTACTTTTCGGGCCAGCGCAAACCAGGGGTGGTTTTGCGGGTGTCGAGCAGGCGCACGCCTGTGCCTTCGAGCTCGCGCACATAGCGGGCCGTGAGGTTGGCAATGCCCGAAAGATGGGTGATAAAGTTGAGAATAACGCGCTCTGCCTTAAGCATGGCCGTGGCAGGGGCGCTGATATGGGCTACTTCTGTCATGGACGCGACCGGGCTTGCTTCCCTGACCAGGGCACGCCAGGTAAAGGGCGCGCCAAGGCTTTTGAAAACAGCGCCAATGACAGGCAGACCCACTACAAGGGTGTCTTCCTTGGCACGAATGACAGCGTTCATGGAGGCATCAGGGGCGAAAAGACCAAGGGCGGTCATTTCGGGGCCGTCTTCCTCAAGGGCGAGGTCGATGGATTTTTGGAGCAGCCGCTGACCTTCTGGAGAGAAAAATGCGGCCCAGGGCGTGAACATTGCGCTTGTCCCCATTTCTTGTGCGTGCTAAGTGAAAACTCGCCCGTCAGGGCGTGCGATGTACGCCGCACAAGACTGTAAATATGGCCCGATTGCGGCGGTTGCCCACTACGGGTGTGCTGTAATAGATAGAATGCCCCGTGTTTCGCGTCAAGCCGCCGGGACATCATGAGTTTTTTCACAAGCCGCTATGGCTGGCGACAACCTGCCCCCTTTTGTACTACAGTGGGTGTGGCGGGTGGCAGTGCCCAGTGATGGTGTAGTCCCCAGCGCCCGGCGATTAGTTGACGATTGCGTTGATTGCCGTGTGGGCGGGCATCTGCCGCGTTGATTCGGAATTGTTATCGCCGCCATTGGCGGGCATTTTGAGACTGCCGATCTTGCCGACAGTTTTGGCGGGGCCTTGTGCCCTCTGGTTGTTTGTTGCGTCCCTGGGCGTGACGGTTTCACCTCGGGTACAGACGGGATAAAGGCGCGACATGGCTGATCTGCACAAAGACAATTTTTGCTCAAAGCCTGCGGAGCAGACGGGCGTTGCACAGCCGCAACCAGAATCCCCTTCCCAGTCGCCAGAAAGCACTTTTTCTCCTTCCAGCGCGGTCTCTGCCGCATCAGATCAGGTCCATGCCTTTGATGACGATTTTGCAGCGGAATATTCCGATGCAGAATTTGTGCATCCGGCCGACATGGCCGACCACCTTGAGAATCTGAGTCTTGAAAAGCAGGTCAGCACGCTGAGCCGCATGTCCAAGGAAGACGCCGCCGAGGCGTTGGCCGAGCTGGACGAAAACATGGCGGTGGACGTGCTGGAAAATCTGGACGACGACGTAGCCGCCCAGATTATCGCCGAAATGTCGCCCGACGACGCCGCCGACGTGCTGGACGAGCTGGACGAAGACCACCGCGATGCCCTGCTGGAAAAGCTTGACCGCGAAGATTCGGAAGAATTGCGTAGCCTGCTCAATTTTGACCCGGATTCAGCGGGCGGTGTCATGAACACCGAGCTTATCCTGCTGGAAAAGAATTTTACGGCAGACGAGGCCATTGCCCATATTCGTGGTGAAATGGCAGACAAGGAAAGCCCTTACTACGCCTATGTTGTGGACGACCATCAGGTGCTTGTGGGCGTGCTTTCGCTGCGCGACCTCATGCTTGCACGGCCCGGAACCATCGTGGGTGATGCTGTTTCTGGCCAGAGCGTGGTGAGCGTTACCTACGATACAGACGAGCGCGAAGTGGCCAGCCTGCTTTCGCACTACAACTTTCTGGCCATGCCCGTTGTGGACAACGAGGGGCATATTCTCGGCGTGGTGACCTACGACGACATTATGGACATCATGCACGAAGAAGCCAGCGCCGACATGCTGGGCATGGTGGGTGCCGACCCGGAAGAAAGCGTTGATACCCCCTGGCTTGAGAGCGTGCGCAAGCGCCTGCCCTGGCTGTTTGTGAACATGGTCAACTCTGCGCTTTCGGCTTCTGTGGTCTACATGTTTGAGGGCTCCATTGCACAAATGGCAGTGCTGGCCGTGCTTATGCCCATGGTGGCAAATCAGGCGGGCAATACCGGGCAGCAGGCCCTGGCGGTTATGATTCGCCAGTTGGCCACCGATCGGTTTGACCAAAAAAAGGCATGGATGGCCGTGGTGCGCGAGGGCAAGATTGGCATTGTCACCGGCATGGCCATGGCCTTGGTGGCTTTTTTTGCGGCCTGGTGGTTTACGGGCATGGCCATTGTTGGCGGGGTCATGGGCGGGGCGCTCATGTGCGACATGCTGCTGGGCGCTGTGTCCGGTGGCTCTATTCCGCTTATTTTTCGGGCGCTTGGGCGCGATCCTGCTCAGGCATCGAGTATTTTTCTTACTACCATCACCGACGGCGCAGGTTTTTTTATCTTTTTGGGCCTGGCCTCTCTGTTCATTTTATAAAAAATTTGTCACCCTTGGCCCGTTTGGTAGGGCATATGCCCCCGGCCACTGCTGTTTGAGCTGGCCGAACCATTTGCTGCGCCAGTCGCAAGGCCGTGTCTATGGGTGATATCCCGGGCGAAATCTGTCGCATCCTGCTGGTGGATGATCACAAGCTGCTTATGGAGGGCGTGCGCAGCCTGCTTGCGCCCTATGGGCATCTGCGGGTTGTGGGCATGGCGCTGAACGGCGGCGAGGCTGTTGCGCTGGCCGCTTCGCTGCAACCGCATCTGCTGGTGCTCGACCTTGGCATGCCCGGTATGAACGGGCTTGAAACCGGGCGCGCCGTGCTTGAAGTGCGGCCCAAGACCCGAATTCTCGTTTACACTGGGCATGAAGATCAGCGCTGGCTGCCAGAGTTGATTGACCTTGGTATCATGGGCCATGTGCGCAAGTCTGAAGCACCCAGTGTTCTGCTGCGGGCCATTGAGAGCGTGCGGCAGGGCGAAATATTTTTGAGTTTTCCTGATCCCGGCGGGCGTGTGGCGGCCATGCTGCGGCAGCGGCGCGAGGCGGCTGATACGGCCAGTGCCGAGGCTGGGGCTGATTTGAGTGCGCTTTCGCCGCGTGAGAAAGAGATTTTTAGGCTGCTGGCAGACGGCAAAAGTGTGAAGGCCATTGCCGCAGAGCTGTATATCAGCCCCAAGACTGTGGAAACACACAAGTATAATCTGCTTACCAAGTTGCAGGCCGGGTCTGTGGGGGATTTGGTGAAAATTGCCATACGACACGGTTTGGTGAAGGTGTAGCGGCAGGGCAGAAAGCAAAAAAAGGCAAGAAAGCAAGAATGCGGCAGCCTTGGGTGGGGGAGAGAGCCTGTCAGGCTGATTTACGCAAACCCGACTTTTCCGCCCTGAATGCGTCAGCGCCGGGATTTTGATGCTCACGTACTTGAGTACGCTGCGCTCAA
>SAAX01000066.1 GCA_009929215.1 Deltaproteobacteria bacterium
GACATTACCCTGGCACGCGAAAAGCTTGGCTGGGAACCCAAGGTTGCTCTTGAAGAAGGCTTGGTCAAAACCATTGCCTACTTTGACAAGCAGCTCAAAGACGGACTGGCGTAGGTATTCTGGCAGCTATGTTTCTGTTTATCACGGCCATCGGCATTTTGGCGGCTACGGCTGCCCTGTGTGCCATGCTGGCCGTGCGCCCGCCCTCAAAGGCAACCGGACGCGCGGCCAGCATGGTTGGTGTTTTGGGTGCTTTTGCGGGCTGCCTGACCGGCCTGTGCGCCGTTGCCTCCGGCCCCTGGGCCGGATACGAAAGCCTGCGGTTGCCTCTGGCCTTGCCTATTGGCTCGTGCGCTTTGGGCATGGATGCTTTAAGCCGTCTGTTTCTGTTACCAGTTTTTGGGCTGGGCCTTGTGTGCGCAGCAGCCGGGGGCATTGCCCTGCGGCACGAAGAACCAGAACGCCACAACCTTGGGGCGCACTGGTTCTTTTTTCATATGCTGCTCATTGGCCTTGCCCTGGTCATGACCGCCCGCGATGCCGTGCTGTTTATGCTGGCGTGGGAAATCATGTCGCTGGCACCCTTCTTTCTTATTGATTTTAATGATGGCGACAGCAAGGTGCGCGATGCTTCGTGGGTTTACCTTGTGGCCGCGCATCTGGGCGCTGTGGCCCTGATGGCCTTCTTTACCCTGCTGTGGCAGACCACGGGCGACACCTCGCTCGATGCCCTGCAAGGCGGCGCGGTACTGGCCCGCACGCTTGAACAGATGGGCCAGGCTGGCCCCGGCCTGCTCACGGCCCTGTTTGTGTTGGCCCTGGCTGGTTTTGGAGCCAAGGCCGGGCTTGCGCCCCTGCATGTATGGCTGCCAGAGGCGCACCCCGCTGCGCCCAGCCATGTTTCTGCCCTGCTTTCGGGTGCCATGATCAATGCCGGTTTTTACGGAATAATCCGCAGTGTGGGCATGCTTGCTCCTGCGGGTGCAGCGCCCGAATGGTGGGGCTGGGCCTTACTGATTCTGGGCCTTGCCACCGCACTTATGGGTATTCTAAAAGCCACCGCCCAAAGCAACCTCAAACGTCTGCTGGCCTATTCCAGTGTAGAAAACATGGGCCTCATGGTTATGGGGCTGGGTACCGGGCTTATCGGCCAAACCTGCGGCAATGCCTGGATTGCGGTACTGGGATTTTCGGGTGCGCTGCTGCACATGCTCAACCATTCGGCCTTCAAAGGGCTGCTGTTTTTGTGCGCGGGCGAAGTACTGCACGCCACAGGAACCGTGCGCATGCAGTATCTGGGCGGCCTGCAAAAACGTTTGCCCCGGCTGGGCGCTTTGTTTGCCGTGGGCGCTGCGGCCATTGCCTGCCTGCCGCCCTTTAACGGATTTACGGGCGAGCTGGTGCTGGGTCTTTCGCTGCTGGACGCCCCCGCCCTATTTGGCGTTGAACGGCAGGTGGGACTGCTGCTTGCGCTGGCGGGCCTTGCCTGTATCAGCGGCCTTGCCGCCGCCCTGTATGCCAAGGCCTACGGCATAGTCTTTTTGGGTGAGCCGCGTTCACTTCAGGCGGCCAGCGTGCACCCCCTTTCGTGGCGCACACTCTGGCCCCTTGCATTGCCCGCCGCTGCCTGCCTTGCTGGCGGCCTTGCCGCACCCTGGTTTTTTGATCTGGCCGCCGGGGCCGCGCAAAGCGCCCTGCCCATGCCGCAAGTATTGCAGCAGGCAGGGTTGGCTGGTCTGGCCCAGGCGCACACAAGCCTTGCCGCAGTTGCAAAAATTGGCGGGACAGGCCTTGCGCTGGCTCTGGTGATTCTGCTTGTGCGCCGTTGTCTGCTCAAAAAGCGCGCTGTGGAATCCATGCCCACCTGGGGCTGCGGCTTTCAGGGCGGCTCTGCCCGCATTCAATACACGGATGCGGGATTTTCAGAACCCACGGCAAAGATTTTTGCCCCTGTCATGGGTCTGAAAACCCGGCTACAGATGGACGATGGACTTTTTTCCAAGGGCGGTCAGCTGAGCGTCACCGCGCCCGACCGTCTGCGTAGCGGCCTGTTCACGCCGCTGTTCACGGCAGTAGAAACCATCTGCAATGCCTGCAAGGTTATCCAGCACGGCAAAATTCACTTCTACATTCTTTACATTCTGGCCACCGTGGTGGGCCTGCTTGTGTGGGGGCTGCGCTCATGAAAGCAGAACTAGCCGTCTATCTCGCGCAGTTTGCCCTTGCGCTGGTACTGGCCCCCCTGCTGCCCGGCATCATCAACCGGGTAAAGGCCAAGTTTGCCGGACGCCACGGCAAGCCAGTGCTGCAAACCTACTATGATATCGCCAAACTACTACGCAAGGGCGAGGTTATCAGCCGCACCACTACCTGGACATTTGCCGTGGCCCCCTCTGTGGCGCTGGCGGGCACGCTTTGCGCCCTGGCCCTGCTGCCCCAGGGTGGCGCTGTTTCACCGCTGGCATTTGCGGGCGACTTTGTGCTTGCCGCCTACCTGCTGGGCGTGGGGCGCTTTGCCATTATGCTTGGAGCGCTTGATACGGGCTCAGCCTTTGAAGGCATGGGCGCAAGCCGCGAGGCCACGTTCTCTGCCCTGGCAGAACCTGTGTTTTTTCTGGCTTTAATGGTGCTTACCAGCCTGTGCCTGGGGCTTGGACACGGCACGGATACGGCATTCAGCCTTTCAACCATGTTTGGCGGGCAAACCGCCGGGGCGTGGCTGACAGGCAAGGGTGAGCTGCTGCTTTTGCCCGTGATCCTGTTTATTCTGCTGCTGGTGGAAAACTGCCGTATCCCGGTGGACGACCCCAACACGCACCTTGAGCTGACCATGATCCATGAGGTCATGGTGCTCGACCATTCCGGCCCCAACATGGCCCTGATTTTGTACGGCTCTGCCCTCAAGCTGTGGTTCTTTGCCGCCCTGATTGCGGGCCTGATCACCCCGGCCTTGTCCCTGTGGCAGCAAATGGGCCTGCGCGTGGGCATTGTGCTGCTGCTGGCCGTGGTGGTGGGCATTGTAGAATCGGTTATGGCGCGCTTGCGCATGGAACGCGTTGCCTACCTGCTGGGCGCTGCGGCGATCATGGGCATGCTGACGCTTATTCTCACCCAGGCGAGGTAGCCATGACCACGCTTTTGCAAACCTGTCTGTTTTTACTTGTTTTGAGCAATTTTTTGTTGCTGGCCACGCGGCGCGTAGCGGGCATGACCCGGCTCACAGCCCTGCAAGGGATGCTGCTGGCGGGCCTGCTGCTGAGCCTTGACCACGCCCTGCTGGCGGGAGCGGTGCTGCTCATCAAGAGCATGCTGCTGCCCGGCATGCTGTGGCGCACGCAAAAAAGGCTGCCCGCCGATGCCCTGGTGTGCCCCACCCGCAGGGTGGGCCTGGGCGTGCTGGCCGGTATGGCTGGCCTGATTTTTTCCATCTGGCTTGAGAGCAAGCTGGTCATGCCGCTGGGGCTTTACCCGCAGTTGCTGCTGCCCACGGGCCTCGCCACACTTTTTTGCGGCCTGATTCTTATTGTGGGCCGCATCAAGGCCATTACCCAGGTAATTGGCTATCTGGTGGCAGAAAATGGTATTTTTCTGCTGGGCGTGCCACTCATGACCACGGGAACGGTATGGTTTGAACTGGCCCTGCTCCTTGACGTTTTTGTGGCTGTATTTGTTATGGGCATTGCCATCAACCACATCAGCGATTCCTTTGCCTCCATTGACGTGGCCCGGTTCCGCAGCCTTCGAGATTAGGAAAGCCCATGCTTACAGCGCTTATTCTCATTCCCCTGTGTGCGGGTTGCATCATGCTGCTGTGGGGCCGCGCCGTTATCTGCCGCGTGGGCCTGCCCCTTACGGCTCTGGTGCACACGGCCCTTGCGGCCCTGACCGCCGTGCGCGTTGGCAAGGGTGAAAACCCCGCCGAGTTGAACGGTCTGCTGGCTCCCGATGCCCTTGGCGTGCTTTTTCTCATGCTGGCAAGTCTGCTTTTTCTGGCGGCATCGTTTTACGCCATGCACTACCTGCGCGAAGAAGAACGCATTGGCGTGCACACCAATATTCTGGATCACGGGCGTTTCACCAACGCGCCCGAGCGGCGCTTTACCGCCTGTCTGTGCTTTTTTCTCAGCGCCATGACGCTGGTTACCATTACACCGCACATGGGCGCGCAGTGGGTGGGCATTGAGGCCACCACACTTTCGAGCGCCCAGCTCATCTATTTTCACCGGCACAAGAGTTCGCTTGAGGCCACCTGGAAGTATTTGATCATCTGCTCTGTGGGCATTGCCCTTGCCCTGCTGGGCAACATTCTGCTTTCCGTGGCTTTTCACGGGGCAGAAGGAGCCACGGGCGCAGCCGATGGTATGGATCAGGTGGGCTGGTTTGTGAGCAATGCAGCCCTTGCCGAGCCCACATGGCTCAAGGCGGCCTTTGTTTTTCTGCTGGTGGGCTACGGCACAAAGATGGGCCTTGCCCCCCTGCACAACTGGCTGCCCGATGCGCACAGTCAGGCCCCCTCGCTGGTTTCGGCCCTGCTCTCGGGCGCGCTGCTCAACTGCGCCATGCTGGGCATGCTGCGCGGCCACCAGATCATGCTGGCTGCGGGGCTTGGCGGACTTTCGGGCGGCATGCTCATGTTTTTTGGTCTGCTGTCGCTGCTGATTGCCGCCATCTTTATTGTGGGCCAGGGGCATTACAAGCGCATGCTGGCCTATTCGAGCGTTGAGCACATGGGCATTCTGGCTCTGGGCATTGGCGTGGGCGGCGTTGCCGTACCCGGCGCCATGTTGCACGCCGTATGCCACTCGCTTACCAAGTGCATGCTCTTTTTGCTGTCGGGCAATATTCTGGCCCGCTACCACACCTATTCCAGCTACGATGTGCACGGCATGCGCTGGACCATGCCCGCCACGGCAGCGCTGTGGACTGCGGGCTTTCTGGCTGTGGCCGGGTCGCCGCCCTTTGGGATATTTGTAAGCGAGCTGCTGATATTCAAGGGTATGCTGGCCGCTGGTCTGCCCTGGCTTTCTGCCGGGTATCTGGTGCTGCTGGCCATTATCTTTGTGGGACTTTCTGTGGCGGTGCTACGCATGGTGCAGGGCAACCGCCCTGTGGATCTGCCGCCTTCAAATTCTGAACCGATGCTAAGTATTCTGCCGCCGCTGGCCCTGGGGCTTGGCGTGCTGACACTGGGCGTGTGGATTCCCGACTGGCTGTGGAATTTTCTTAACCGCGCCGCTGCGCTCATAGGCGCGTAGCGCCCAAGGCTGATGGCAATGCCCGCAAAACGGGTTTTGCGCCGCTAACGGTGAGAGGGCCGATGCTATTCGATTACCGCGATACCGTGCCGCTTTCGGGCATGCCCCCGGTTTCTGTAGAAGAAATGGGCGATTTTGTGCGCCGTTACATCGCCGAAGGCTGGCGACTTCTGGCACTGTTTGGTCTGCCACAGTCTGCTGAAAAAAACGCTCCGGCGGGTCTGTGCTGCGTGCTGGCGCAAGACAGCTCACACTATCTTGCCGCCCTGCGCACCGAGCCCCTGCGATTCTACCCTTCCATGACGCCCGCAACGCCGCAGGCCCATCTTTTTGAACGCGAAATTTTTGAGCAGTGGGGCATCGAGCCTGTGGGGCATCCGTGGCTCAAGAGTGTGCGCCGCATCCCCGATGCAGCCGAAGCCCACGCCAGAACCGCTGCCGAGGGCGGATCCCTTGCAGCTGCCCCAGCAGACAAGCCCAAGCCCTATGCGTTCTTCAGGATTGAAGGCGAGGAAATCCACGAGGTGGCCGTTGGCCCTGTGCACGCGGGCGTCATTGAGCCCGGTCATTTTCGCTTTCAGTGTCATGGCGAAAACGTCATGCACCTTGAGATCGCCCTTGGCTACCAGCACCGTGGTATCGAAAACATGCTGCTCCACGGCCCGCTCGCCCGCTGCCTGCCCCTGCTGGAATGCGCCGCTGGCGATACCACTGTGGGACATGCCACAGCCCACTGCGTGCTGCTGGAGCGCCTTGCCGGATGCGTGGTAGCGCCGCGCGCCCACCGTTTGCGCCGTGTGGGCCTGGAGCTTGAGCGCCTTGCCAACCACACGGGCGACCTTGGGGCCATTGCTGGTGATACGGGATTTTTGCCCACGGCATCGTGGAATGGGCGTATCCGCGGCGACTTTCTGAACACCACGGCCTGCCTGTGCGGCAACCGCTTTGGCCGTGGACTGCTGCGCTTTGGCGGCACGGCATACGACCTCAACGCCGACGAGTGCGCCGACATGCTCGCCCGCGTCAAGACAACCGGGCGCGATGTGCGCGGCGCAGTAGACGTGATGCTGCACAGCCAGAGTGTGCTTGAGCGGCTCACCGGCACAGGATTTGTGAGTAAGGAAACAGCGCAGAACCTCGGCCTTGTGGGTATGCCCGCACGCGCCTGCGGCCTCAAGATAGACGCGCGTTTTCATTACCCGCTTGCAGACCTGCCCAACCGCGACTGCGCCCCGCGTGTGGAAAATACAGGCGACGTGCTGGCCCGCACCCTTGTGCGCAGTAACGAAATTGACGATTCTCTACGGCTGCTTGAGGCCGACCTTGCCACCCTTGCCAGTATCCCCGCGCTGGCCGAAGACCCCCCATTGCTGGAGGCCAGCACTCTGCCGCCCGACACCCTTGCAGTGTCGCAGGTTGAAGGCTGGCGCGGCGAAGTCTGCCACGTGGCCGTTACCGGGCCAGACGGAGGTTTTTTGGCATACAAGGCCATTGATCCCTCGTTCCACAACTGGGCAGGGCTTGCCATGGCTCTGCGCGGCAACCAAATTTCCGACTTCCCGCTCTGCAACAAGAGTTTCAATCTCTCGTATTGCGGATACGATCTGTGAGGCTTTGACATGCTGCGCATCATCAAGGAACGCCTGCACCAACAATACCGCACGCTGGATTATCCCAACCGCCAGCCTGCGCTTTCGCCCCGTTATCTGGGCCGCCCCGAACTTGCACAGGTTGCATGCGGCACATGTCGCGCCTGTTTTGCGGCCTGCCCTTCGGGCGCGCTGTTGCCCACCGCTGGTTGCGAAGACGGTACGCCCACACTCGACATGGGGCGCTGCACCTTTTGCGGTGCATGTCGTGCAGCCTGCCCCAAGGGGGCATTTACCTTTACGGGCGAGCACCGCATGGCCTCCTTTACCCGCGAGGGGCTGCAGGTGGTTCCCGGCCAGCCCCACGTGCAGCAGCCGACCCCACCGCGATTTTCACTGTTCCGCCGCTCGCTCAAGCTGCGGCAGGTCAGCGCCGCTGGCTGCAATGCCTGCGAGGCCGATTGCAACGTGCTGACCACCCTGGTGTTTGATCTGGGGCGCTTTGGCATCGACTTTGTGGCCTCGCCCCGCCACGCAGACGGCATTGCCGTAACTGGCCCTGTTTCGGAAAACATGCGCCTGGCCATGCTGGACACTTACAGGGCCGTACCGCAGCCGCGCCTTGTGGTGGCTGTGGGCGCGTGCGCCATTTCTGGCGGGCTGTTTCGCGACAGCGATCAGTGCAACAGGGGAGTCACAGACCTGCTGCCCGTGGACCTGTTTATCCCCGGCTGCCCACCCAACCCGTGGACAATTCTGGACGGCCTTACCTCGCTGCAAAAATAGCGCAACCCGCCCATGTACTGCACCTTTTTTGCCTTGCCTCACAACAAATATTGCAATGTGGCATGGGTTCATCTGACGCGCACCCACCACGGCTAAGGCCGACTTGCCATAATCTGCACAATGATTATAGTAAATAAGGCCCGTACAGAAGTACCCTCCGGTCATATCTGCCGATCAAGGAGATGACCAAACACCGCCCTTATGGGAGATGTTCATGCAAATAAAAGCTTTTTTGTCGATTCTTGTGCTGCTCTGCTGTTCGCTCATGCTCACCTTTACTGATGACGCACTGGCGGCCCGCCTTGGTGGCGGCAGCTCTTTTGGCAGCAAACCCTTCATGAGCACGCCTGCACCGCGTCCTCAACAGCCTTCGTTCCAAAGCAAGCCCAACCCCGGCCAGACCCAGGCCCAGCCCTCCACCGCAGCCAGCCGCCCCGGCGGTCTTTTTGGCGGCATGGGCGGCCTTATGGGTGGCTTGCTGGCAGGTACGCTCATAGGTTCACTGCTTGGTGGGCACGGCTTTGCTGGCGGCGGCTTTATGGATATTCTGCTTTTTGGTCTGGTGATCTTTATCGGCCTTAAGCTTTTTGCAGCCTTTCGGGGTTCGCAAAGGCCCGCGCAAGCGGCAGCAGGTGCAGAAGGCACGCATACCGCGCAAGCGGCCCAGACCCAGGCAGGCATGATGCGCGAAGACAACGCCGCCAACGGCTGGGATGCACTGCGTGGTCAGGGTGCTGACCAGACTGCAACCCCCGGCCCGCAAATTCCCATGCCCCCCGGCTTTGACGCCGACGAAT
The DNA here is from genome assembly GCA_009929215.1 of Deltaproteobacteria bacterium. Classification (GTDB taxonomy): domain Bacteria; phylum Desulfobacterota; class Desulfovibrionia; order Desulfovibrionales; family Desulfovibrionaceae; genus Desulfovibrio. The sequence continues at coordinate 8,428 of SAAX01000066.1, forward strand.
TTTTGCGCGGGGCCAAAATGGCATACACCCGCCTGCAAGCCTCGTGGGACAAGCGCGACATGAACGACATCTCGCAGTTTACCACCGAAGCCGTGCAAGAGTCTGTGCGCGAACAGATGGCAGCCGACCCCAAGCCCAGCACCACAGAAATTCTGCTGGTCAATGCCCAGCTGCTGGGCGTGACCAACGAAGGTGACGAGCAGTACGCGCAGGTGTTCTTTGACGTGCTGCTGCGGGAAACCCCGGCTCAGGAAACACCGTCTTCCGCGCGCGAGGTGTGGCACTTTGTACGCCCGGTTACAGGCGGCAACTGGAAACTGGATGGCATTCAGCAGGTTGAATAACCCTGCCAAGCCTTGTTGTGATCACGCCAGGGCTGTGAGTTTCGGCTTTCAGCCCTGTTTTAATAGTGTGGGGAAGGAATGAAAAACTACGTAAAAAAACACGATAAGCTCGTGCGCTACCTCGATATGGATATTGTGGAAGCCAGGCCCGAGTATGCCAAGGTTATCATGCCCATTACCGAAAACCACAAAAACGGCATGGGCATGGCCCACGGCGGGGCCATATTTGCCCTGGCAGACGTGGCCTTTGGCTCTGCCGCCAATGCGGGCAAGGATTGCGGCGTGGTGAGCCTCAACACCACCATTGAATACCTGCGTCCCGGCAGGGTTTCGCCCCTGACCGCAGAGGCCTTTGTGGTGCGCACTGGCAAGCATATTCTGAGCTACGATGTAAAAATCTACGATGGCTCTGGCGACCTTATAGCCAAGTGCGTGGCCGCTGGCTTTCAGACAGACGTGCCCCTGCCCGACTAGAACTCAACGACAGAGGCGTTATCGGCCCCTGACTGTGCAGGGGCTTTTTTTGCGCCTATGCCAAAAAAAGAATTGCCCCTTGCCGAACCCTTGGCAAGGGGCTTCCACCGTAAACGCTTGGGGCGAGGAGGTGATGGACGCAACGTTAACGCAAATAACGCTGCGCAATTTTAAAAATTTCTTCGGCCTGTCAGACCTGTGGCACCTCTGGCGTTGCACACTGCCCTTCAGCAAGGGGCAGACTGAGGCAAAACTCTGCCCCGCCCTGCGGCCTGTTGGCAGCCACTAGCTCACCGCCCCGGGCATGGGCCAACGAGCGGGCCACTGCCAGCCCCAGCCCCACATAGCGGCCAAGGGTTTTTCCACCTGCTGCGTGCGCTGCAACGGGGCTTTGCAAGGCGCGGGTGCTGAAAAAAGGCTCAAATATGTGCGGCATGATATCAGGGGCAATGCCGGGGCCATTGTCGCTCACCACCAGATCGTACCAGTCACGGCCCTGGGCATCGCGCCTAGTGGATGCCGTGACCGTTATTGTGCCGTTACGGCTGGTCGGTTCGGCCAGATCGGCTGAACCATCTGGGTGGGCGGGGTCGGCAACTTCCGCACCCTTTGCAGGGGCTGCATCCACATCGCACAAGGCGTCCAGCGCGTTTTCAAGCAGGTGCAGGCATATCTGCTGCAATTCTGGGGCAGACCCCAGCGGGCGCGGTGCGCCCTCGCCCTGCGGCACAAGAACCTGGCACCGAACCTGTGCGCTTTCCATGCGCTCGGCCAGCAGGCGCAACACCTGCCCCACTTCTGCGGCCACATCCAGCGCGCCCACACGGGGATCAAGCCCGTGACCAACCATAAGCAGTTTGCGTGTTATTTCCCGCACACGTAGGCTCTGCGTGCGTATGGTGTCTACGGCATCGCGCACTTCATCAATGTCTGGCAGGGCATCGGCTTCCAGTTCTTCCAGGCAATCGCGTATAAGGCCCGCCGCCTGCACCATGATGTTCAGCGGGTTGTTGACCTCGTGGGCCACGCCCTCTGCCACCCGGCCAAAGCTGCGCCAGCGTGCGGCCTCGGCCAGCCGGGCCGCCTCTTGCCGTGCGCCCGCGCGCTCAGCGGCCTTGCGGCATTCTGCCAAAATACCATCCATGCCCACGGGTTTTGAAAGCCAGTTCAAAGCCCCACGCCGCATGGCCTGCACAGCCTTGCCCATGTCGCCAGCGCCAGACAGCATCACCACATCAACCTGTGGATAACGCTCGCGCAGAATTTTCAGCAAATCCACGCCGTCCATGCCCGGCAGCCCCACATCAAGAAATATGAGGTCGCGGGGGCTGCGCGCCAGTTCGGCCAGGGCCGCATCGGCATCCTGCGCAGTGGCGGTATCGTAACCGCGCAAGGCCAAACGCTCTGCCAATGGTTCCGAAAAGGCGGGTTCGTCATCGACAACAAGTACACGCATGGCGAACTCCTGGAACGAACCGCTGCCAAGACACGGGCCGTAAGGCCACATTCTCAGGCCGCAGGCCGGATGTGTTCATCCGGCCCTTACGGCCTGCACTGCATCATGGTTTACTTGCCGTGCTCTTCAAGCACGTCTTTTTCGTTCATGACATCACGGGCAGAGTCAAAATCGCCGCCTTCGGCAAGAGAAACTGCCACCATGGCGTTTTCAAGTTTGTCACGGTAGGCCATGCGGATGCTGTTGAGCAGTTCGTCAATGTCCATGGGCTTTCTGAGGAAGTTGTACGCGCCCATGCGGTAGGCGGTCTGTTCCTCGGCGTCGCCGCCGTGACCCGTAAGAATGATAACCTGCACCTGCGGATTGCTCTTTTTGACATTGCGCAGCACTTCAAAGCCGTCCATGCCGGGCATGCGCAGGTCAAGCACGATAACGTCGGTGGGCTGCTCAACGGCCTTGAGGGCTTCGGGGCCATCGTAGGCAACCCGGGCTTCAAAGCCGCGCATGGCCAGACGCTCGGAAAGAGTGTCCACAAATTGCTTTTCGTCGTCCACCAGCAGGATTTTGATGTCTTCCTTGGTCATGGAATACTCCTTGAAGGCCCGGCAACATGCCGGCACCGGTTATTCGCCTTCGCTATCGCAGGCCGAAATGGAAAGGAAAAATCTTGGCCCGGCTTCGCGCCAGGGCATAAGCACGGCACGCCAGCCGGGGCGTATACCGTCGAGCATGGGGCTGCCGGTCATGGCCGCAAGGGCCATTTCGCGGTTCGGGCCTTCCTGTGCTTCAACAATAATGCCTTCTTCTTTTTGCCGCCGCCCCGCAGTAAGACGCAGAGTTACCTGCCCACCCACAGAAGCGCAAAGATCAAATATCTCAAGCAGCGAACGCAGCACGGCCAGGGGCGGCACATTGGCCCATACGGGCTCGTCTGTTTCGCCGCTGGTCAGGTGTATCTGCGCAGCGCGCGCCTGACGGGCCGCCAACAGGCAAAAGCTGCGGCTCACCCGCGCAAGATCGCAGGGGCCAGCACCACCCGGCTCCATGCCGCCCGCCTGGGCCATAAAGTCCATGGCTTCAGAAAGGGCCGCCCCCTGAATAATGGAGCGTTGCACTTCGCCAAGAGCAGTTGAAAGGCGCTCTGTACCCTGAGCACTTACTGCCTTGCCGCCAGCAAGAGAGGCAAGATCCTGCGCCAGACCGGCAGATTCTCGTATCACTGCCAGCACGTTGCGCATGTCGTGAACGGCTGAGGCCAGCAATCGGGCCATGCACTGACTTTCATTCATGGCTTGCTCCGTTGGCTGAACTTTCCTTGCCTTCACGCGCTGCTGCGTGCAGCGTTTCCAAAAACACATTAAAACTCAGTGGCTTGGTCAGGCAGGCAAATGCCTGCGACACGGGGTTTGTGCCGTTGTCGTCCACAGCCTCGTGCCCGGTAAGCAGAATGACCGGCAGGTCGGGGTACAGCACCTTGAGGCGGCGCAGCACTTCATCGCCCGACAGGCCAGGCATGAAAAGATCAAGCACCACCACATCGGGTTTTTCAGGCGTTGCGGCCTGAAGGGCGCTGATTCCGTCGTAGACCACATAGGGGGCGTATCCGCGAAGCGAAAGGCGCTCTGCCAGTGTATCCACAAATTCTTTTTCGTCGTCAGCCAGAAGGATGCGCAATGCCATTCTACACCTCCACTGCGACATCTGGCGGAGTAAGCGGCAGGGTTATGCGCACAATGCTGCCCCGCCCTTCTTCGCTTTGCACATGAATTTCGCCGCCAAGCTTACGCACAATGCCGTAGGTGATAAACATGCCAAGCCCGGTTCCCTTGTCCTTCTTGGTGGAATAAAACGGCTCGAATATATGCCTGAGCACTTCAGGCGACATGCCCTTGCCGTTGTCTTCCACACTCACAAGCATGTAGCTTCCCTGACCCTGGCAGCTTATTTTAACAAAACGCTCTTCACCCTGCGGGCGCTGTGTTGCGCCCTCACCGCCAGCCAGCGCATCAAGCGCGTTGCCCACGATGTTGAGGAATACCTGCTGCAACTGGCCCCTGTCCGACACAATTTCGGGCAGATTTGCGGGCAGCTCGGTTTCAAACTTCACGCCACGGTTCTTGGCCTCCCTTTCAAGAAAGCCCAACGTCTCCGTGATCACTTCCTCAATATGCAGGGCCTGACGGTTGGCCTCCATGCGCCGGGCAAAACCCAACAGCCGATGCGTGATGCCGCGCGCCCGCTCAACGGTGCTTTCAATACTTTCAAGCAGGGCGCTCAGCCTTTCCCTTTCCTTGCTGTCGCCGCAAGCCTTGCCCATGCTCAACAGATCCTGGGCAAGCCCCGCCTTTTCATAAATGACCGCCAGGGGGTTGTTGACCTCGTGGGCCACACCAGCCGCCAACCGCCCAATGGACGAAAGCTTCTGGTTGTGTTCCATCTGGGCAAAAACAGCCACCCGCCGCTCGTCGCTTGCTTGCAGCCTGTTTACAAGCTGCCGCATGAGCAGGTTGGACACCATAAAGATCAGGGCAACGCCGCCGCACAGCACAAGCAAAAGCTCAATACTCAGCGACCGCCAGGGGCGAATGGCGTCTTCTGTGGGTTTGACGGCCAGCAGCATAAAATCCGTACCCGCCAGAGCGCACGAGGCAATCATGAGCTGCCTGCCCTTGGAATCTGTAACCCGGCGTACCACGGTTTCGTGCGTGGCGGGCGGCAGATCAAGAGGGAATTTTTCCAGTGCCTTGCCAAAGAGGGTAGAATCTGTTTGCAGCACGCCTTCTGCATCTACCAAAAACACGTCTGTATCGTGCTCTGGCCCCACGGTAGAAACCACCTGCTGAATGCGCAGGGTATCGGTTGCCACGCGCAGCGTCCACGAAACACCGTTTTCTTCAAGCCTGTGCACCGCCACAACTAGGTGCGGATAGCCACGGTAACCCAGAATGGCATTGCTGAGATAACGGCCCTTGATCTCTGTATCGCGCAGCCAGGGCTTGCCTGCATAGTCTGCGCCCTTGAGTTTGTACGGGCCCACATAGCCCACCTGCCGCCCGTCGGCGTCCACCAGCCCCATGTCCACAAAGCCTTGAAATTCGCTTTTCAAAGCCAGAAACACGCGGTTGAGGGTGCGTTCGTCCAGCAGATCCTTAAACGTATAGGCGTGGGCCAAAAAACTTACTGTAGAAATACGTTCGCCAAGATAAAGCTCCAGTGCCGCCTGCGACTTGCGGGCCAGCGCATACACGGGGCTTTCCATTTCGCGTTCAAGGGTGCGCATGTACTGCACATGGCTGATAGCCGCCAAGAGCAGCAAGGGCATCACCGAAACCGCCACCATGAGCACGGTCATCAGCCGCCGCAGCGATCGATACCGGGCAGGGGATACGGCCTCTGGGACTTCCAGCAGGTGCGCGAAAGTGTTCTTTATCGTGGCAAACATGTGCCCTCCAAGGTATGTGCCGCCATCTCTACCGCTGGTGCGGTTCGGCTACACGGCACTCCCTCGGCCCCGCAAGGCAGAACCTCGATTAATGGCCGCCAGCCACCAGTACGCCCGAAGCCGCAAGGCTGAGCACCAGCACTTCAAGTATGGCAATTATCGCCATGATCCACTGCTTTTGCCGCAGCAGACCAATGGCAAGCTGCACAAAGCAAACGATGGTAAGTGCCGCAAGAAAAGCGATACCAATGAAATTGCACATATCGCCCTTGCCCACAAGGGCAAGCCAGCCCCAACCCTGAGGAATGTTGCCAGCGGCGCGGTAGGCGGCGGCACTCTGGCTCCACAGACGTGGCATTTCTTCCAGGGGAATCTGCGGCGTCAGCACGCCGAAGACATAGAGCGCATAAGTAATCAGCATGGTCACAAAGCCCAGCAACGCGCCGTAGAACAGGGTGTCGGCATAGCGCAACTGCGCGGGGGAGGCCTTTATGTCATTCTTAAGATCAGTGGTCATTTTATTCTCCCTTCTATTCAAGCAATCCTATGGGGCTTACCAGCCAAGACCCTTCATGAGGGCTTTGGCCCCAGAGAAGAAGAGCACGCCAATAACCATGTAGCGGATAAACTTGGGCTTGGCCTTGGCAAGCAGACGCACACCTACCACAGAGCCAAGCATGAGGCCCACGATGGAAGGCACAGCCATCAGCGGAATAACGCAGCCCTGGTTCAGATACACCCAGGCGGCAGACGTATCGGTAATGGAAAGCAGGAATTTGGAGGTACCCACGGCCACCTTGAGGGGCGCGCCCATGAGCAGGTTGAGCACAGGCACGTTGGCCCAGCCAGCGCCAAGGCCGAACATACCGGCCATGATGCCGATGACGATGAACAGCAACAGACCGGCCAGGGTGCGGTGGGTTTTCCATTCCACCACTTCACCGGTGCTGGGTTCAAGAAACACGCCGTCCATGCCAAGGGCCATGCCCACGGCGTCCTGTTTGGTAACCACGGGGCGCACAGAGTTTTTGGAAAGCAGCAGCAATACGGCAATGCCCAGAATGGTAGCGCCAAGGCACATCTGAATAATATGGGTGGGCAGTGCCAAACCAAGCATGGCGCCCACAATGGCACAAGCAGAGGCAATCAGTGCCACAGGCAGGGCCAGGCGCAGGTTGGCAAAGTTACGGCGCAAAAGACCGGGCCCGGCAGCAAGCGCGCCCGCAAGGGCCACCATCAGGCCAGCACCGCGCACAAAGTCGAGATGGAAAGGGAAGAACCCGCTCACCAGCGGCACGAACAGCACGCCGCCGCCCACGCCAGCCATCACGGCGATGACGCCAAGAATGAAGCAGAAAAACAACAGTGCCACTGGCCAGTACCACCAGGGGTGGTTGTCGATGACAGCAGCTTCGAGGCCCTGGGCAGCGGTTGGGGTTGCGGCGGGCGCAGCCTGCACCGAGGTTTCAGCGCTTGCCACTGCCACAATTGCCGGGGCCTGCTGGGCGGCGGTATCCGCCTGAGCGCTCACGGCAGCAGAGGCAGCCGCAGGCGTTTTGTCTGCCTGCGCCGAAGCCGGGCAAGCAAGCCACAGGCACAATGCCACGGGCAGCAGCATGAACTTTACCACAGAATTCTTAGCCCCGCTGTTCGGGGTTCTTTGGAAATCAAAAGCCATTTTTTCCCCCTTGCGGCCTTTTGCCGACGCAAGTTTATTTACGGTCAGCACAAGTTAGGTTGGAAAGGGGGGTAGAAGCTATCAGGAGAATCCTGAATTGTGAAAAAATGACTAAGGGATTTCCCCAGAGGGGGAAGGTGGTGTTTTGCCTGCGCGGCGACGGTGAATGAACCTTTGATTTTTGTTGCCCTTCGGGCACGGAGTTTTACGCCAGTCAGGCGTTTTGGACGCCTGTGCGGCGGGATTTTTCGCCTTCCCGGCGGGATGTGAACCTTTAATCATTGCTGCCCTTCGAGCACATAATTTCGCCGCCCGGCGAAGTTTGGGACGCCTGTGCGGCGCGCTATTTCGCCTTCCCGGCGGGGTGTTAACCTTTAATCATTGCTGCCCTTCGGGCACATAATTTCGCCGCCCGGCGAAGTTTGGGACGCCTGTGCGGCGCGCAGCAAGGCGGGGCCGGTTATGGGGCTACGCCCCCTTCGCGGCCCCCCTTGCATCCCCCCCGAAGCACCCCCTAAGAAAAGCTTTCAGATGCCGCTGGGTGGCGAGGGCACGCGTCTTGCGCTGCGGGAGCTTCCCTCACTCGCTGCGCTCGCTCAGGTGATCTCCCTCCGCGACGCGTAAATGCCAGAGTCCACTTTCGCTCTGGATGAAAGTCCGCTTCAGCCAAATCCGTTGATAATCTGGGCTGTTGAAAAGTTTTCTTTGACCAGTTCTGCGCTACCACGAACGATCTTCCTCTCAACGCTTGCCCCTGAAAAATTCGCCCGCTAACTAAACAGAACTCTCTGCTTTTGCCCTTCCAGCCGCACGCAACAGAATTACTCAGTCTTTCCTACCTTTCCTCCACGACTGCCCCATAACTCCCGGTTTTCACAGTCTTTCCTGCCTTTTTGCCTTTCAACAGTCGCCATCAAAAGCAGGTCGTGGCGTCGCCTTCCTTAAACTCGCCAGAGCGAAGCGAAGGCGATGGGAGGTGTTGGGCGAATTTGC
>SAAX01000067.1 GCA_009929215.1 Deltaproteobacteria bacterium
GCGCTGCCATAGGTAAGCCCCACGCCCGTAAGCTCGGCCACCTCTTGCAGATTGCCGGGCAAAAAACTGCTGAAAGCCAGCAGCCCGCCCTTGGGCAACACCCCGGCGCAGCGGGCAAAAAAGGCCGGAATATCCGTAAACCACTGCACGGTGGATGCGCTGAGCACTGCATCGAATGGGCCGCCGAAATCCAGATGCTCCGCATCGCCCTCGTGGCACTGCACCCTGCCGGGGTGCTCACTGCCGGGCTGCTCGCGGGCAGGTTGCTCACGGTCGGATGTATTAGCAAACTCTTGGGCAAGCTCGTGCACCTGCGGGCTGATGTACAGATCATTGACCGTCAGGCTGCGGGGCTGCGCCTCCAGAATAAGCCGGGTCAACAGCCCTGTGCCAGCGCCTACTTCGAGCACAGCGGCCCCGGTGGCAATGTGCGGGGCTGCCAGCGCCCAAAGGTGGGCGGCAATGTGCTGCTGTGCCTCGGCCTCGGCATCGTAGCTTGCAGAGGCGGCGCTAAAGCGTTGCCTGATCAGTGCTGTATCCATACTCATTCTGCTGTCACAAAGGGAATATCCGGCATGTAGTGCGGTTCGTCCAGCTCAAGCTGAGGCGTTGCGGGCCATGCCCTGCGCATGTTGGCAATGGGAAAAATCTTGTCGCGGCTGCTCAGCACGGTCTGCGTCCAACCCGTAAACTGCGGTCTGCTGCGGTCTGCCGCGCACTCGCGTATGTGCAGCAGCTCTGCCCGCAGCGAATCCACACTGCGCAAAGGTTTTCGCGCCTCAAATACAGCCCTGTGAGCGCCACACATGCGCCGGTTAAAGCGCTCCAGGCTCTCGGCAGAGAGGTTGGCCGCCGTGGCATCGTACACAGCATGGGGAATGCCCAGATCGTCGTCTACAGGCCACAGCGTGCCGTTGATGGCCACAGCCGTGCTTACATTGCAGCCCAGCCCAGGCAACACAAGCGAGGCCGCATACACGCCCAACGACCAAGCGCGCACCCGCACCTTGCTGTAGCCGCGTATATCAGGCCTGGCCTGATTTGCACTGGCCAGATTTACATTGGCCTTGTCTGGCCCGTCCAGCTCCATGTCCGTGTAGTTGTAGCACACCGCAAAGTCGCAACTGGCGGTATGGGGCGAATCCGCAGCCCACGCAAAGGGGCGGCTGTCCATGCCCCATCCGGCAAAAAACAGCTCAAGCGTGGGGCTGCCACAGCGTCGCAAAAAATCAATTTTCATGCAGCAACCTGCCAAGCAGGGCAATGAGGGCTTGCACCTCGCTGCGGGCCGTGCCAGCTGTTAGCGAGATGCGCAAACGCGCGCTGCCAGCGGGAACTGTAGGGGGCCGGATGGCCATGACGTAAAATCCCTCGCGCTGCAAGTGCGCGGCAATGTTCAGCGTGCGCTCGTTTTCACCCGTAATGATGGGCACTATCTGCGATGTGCTGCGCACAGACTGCCCAAGGCTGTCGGCAAAGGCGTGCATCATGCCCGCCAGCTCGGCCAGATGTTGCCTGCGGGTGGCGGCATCTGCCGTGGCAAAGCGCGCAAGCACAAAGCGGCTCCAGGCGATGTTTACCGGCGGCAGGGCCGTGGTAAAAATAAAAGGCCGCACCGTATTGATCAGATACTCGCGCAGGGCCGAGGTGCAGATGATGTACGCCCCAAGCGAAGCCCATGCCTTGCCCAGCGTACCCACCAAAAAATCAATTTCCGCAACGCAGTGCTGTTCTTCGCAGCAGCCAAGGCCGCGCGCCCCGCGCACGCCTACGGCATGAGCCTCATCCACATAGAGTTGCACAGTGGGCCAGTCTTTTTTGAGCGCCACCAGCCGGGGCAGATCACAGGTATCGCCATCCATGCTGAAAATGGATTCTGTGGCTACGATGATATTTTCATACTCTGCCGCGTGCCTTTGCACCAGCATTTCTAGCTGCGCGTAGTCGTTGTGGCGAAAGCGTATGCATTTGGCGTCGCTCATGCGTATGCCGTCGATAAGGCTTGCGTGCACCAGCTTGTCGGCCAGCACAAGGGTGCGCGGCGTGCACACGGCGGGCAAAATGCCCTGATTGGCGTGATAGCCGCTGCCAAACACAAGTGCGGCTTCTGCCCCGTAGGCGGCTGCCAGCTCGTGTTCAAAGGCCTCCTGCTGGTCGCAGGTTCCCGTGAGCAGACGCGATGAACACGCCCCCATGCGCAACGAGGCCACATCCTGCGCTGCCCAAAATTCCTGCCGCAGGGCGGCATCGTCGCCGTACGAAAGATAGTCGTTGGAGCTCAAATTAATGAAGGGCGCACCGGCATTTTCCCTTTCGCGCCGCACAGCGTCAATATTGCGCAACGTGCGCAAGCTGCCGTTCTGCTTTTTTTCATCAAGCAACGTAATGTACTGCATGAACATTCTACCTATTACGGCGGCCACTCAAAGGCAACCACATGAAATAAAACAACAAATATTTTTAAAACAACCTACGCGCCGCGCACAGTCAGGGCCCTGCCGCCCCACAGGCGGCCCACCAAGCGCCCCCCCCAAAAAAAACGCCACACAGACGGTGCACAGAAGAACACAGGTGGCATCCGGACGGCACACAGACAGGCCACGGGCAGCACTTGAGCCGCGCGGATTGTGCAAGCTGTGGGGCATCGTCGCCCTCAAAGCCCGCCAAGTCAATGGCGCAGACCACTGTGCGCACCACCCGGGAGCCCATGCATTTGTGGTAAGACCACCAAGGTTACAAATGATTGTCTGGGGCCAAAACCACGGGCAACCATCAATAAACATAAGCTGGTTACAACACCAGTGCAGCCCGCGCAATCCGCGCAGTCTGACACAGCAGACACGGTGCACAGCGTATAGAGACACCAGATTCTGCGCAGGGGCGCAGACCATGCATTAACGTGGGGGAAGAAGAAATCTTGTCCGCAGAACGATTAGGGGGTGTGGCTGCCCTCGCAGACATTGATGATGCGGCAGGCAGCGCAGGCTGCGCCAAAGCCGTTGTCGATATTGGTGACAGTAACGCCGCTGGCACACGAGGTAAGCATGCCCAGCAAGGCCGAAAGCCCCTCAAAAGAAGCTCCGTAGCCTACGGATGTGGGCACGGCCACCACAGGCTGGGGCACAAGCCCGCCCACCACGCTGGCAAGTGCGCCTTCCATGCCCGCAACCACAATAATTGCGCGGGCGGCGCGCACCTCTGGCAAGTTGTTGAGCAGGCGGTGTATGCCCGCAACACCCACATCGGCAAGAATTTTTGCCCGCACGCCCAGCATGTGGCAGGTAACCTGCGCTTCTTCCGCCACGGGCAGGTCAGAAGTGCCAGCAGTTACAATGGTCACCTCGCCCTGCTTCCACACAATGGGCTTGGTAATCAGCGTAAGGGTGCGCCCAAGGGCGTTGTATTCCACATTTGCGCATAGCGATTGCACATGGGTCGCCATGTCCGCAGAAACTCTGGTGGCCAGCACATTGGCCTGACTGCCCACGCGGGCAAATATTTCGCCCACCTGCTCGAGAGTTTTGCCCTCGCCGTACACCACCTCAGGAAAACCATTGCGGGCCGGGCGCTGCAAATCAAACTTTGTATGCCCCAGGTCAAGCACGGGGTTTTCACGCAGCAGGGTCAGACCATCGGCAACAGAAACGCTGCCCTGGCTGATTTCAGTAAGCAATTTTTCTAGCGAACCACACGACATTGCCAAACTCCAACCTCTCGGGCTCAGTTGCCCGTAACCTTGCTGATGGCGGGTCTCGGCTAGCAACTCGCCGCTCATGTCGTCAATATTGTACTGGAGCAGACAGTCACCACAAATGGCAGCGTAGCTTGCACCAGCGGGCTCGGCGGCAGCCAGAATGGCAGCAGTGGAGCCCGCACCCGCCAGAGATCCATCAATCTCGGCCAGCTCTACACGCAACATGTTGGGGCGCTCCACATTGGGGCGCTGCGATTGCCTGTGGCCGATGCCATAACCCGTTTTAAGGGTAATCATAACCGGGGCAGCGGTGATGGCGCTTGCCAGCGTGGCCACAATGGCTGCGCCCGTGGGGGTTGTAGCCTCGTGCTCTACCCCGCCACGGCTTGTGGGCAAGCCGTGAAGAATTTCGGCGGTTGCAGGGGCTGGCACGGGCATCATGCCGTGGGCGCAGCGCACAAATCCGCTGCCAAGTTCCAGGGGCGAGGCCCATACGGCATCCACACCCAAGGCGTGATAACAAATGGCCGCGCCCACAATGTCCACAATGGAATCTGTTGCGCCAACCTCATGAAAGTGCACTTCTTCAAGCGGCATGCCGTGCACCTTGGCCTCAGCCTCGGCTATGCGTTTAAAGATGCGCAAGCTTGTCTGCTTGATCGGCTCGGACAGGCCGCTTTGCAGAATGATGGCCTCGATATCGGCAAGGTTTCTGTGCGGCAAATGCCCGCCATTGCCGTGCGTGTGGTCGTGAATATCGTGAGAATTATGATCATTACGGCGGTCATTGTGATGGCCATGACCATGACCATGCGTGTGCTGGTGGTTGTGCCCGTGCCCGTCGTTATGGGCATGATGGTGGGCATGATGGTGATCATCCGCATGTTCGCCGTGGCCCGCTTGGCCGCCGTGCTCATCATCACCGCCGCCAAGCCGTACATGAACCTGCATACCCTGAATGCCGCTGCGCTTTTGTGGCTCGCACTCCAGACAAAACTCGTCCGCAAGGCCCAGCTTGGCAAGCTCGGCTTTAAGATACTCTGGGCTGACGCCAAGATCGATCATGGCGGCAAGATTCATGTCGCCACTGATTCCGGCAAAACAGTCGTAATAAAGAATCTTCATAAAACTCCGGCCAAAAATGTGCAGCCCGGCAGATGCCCGGTTATGTCAGCCGCCGGTTGCCCAGCAGCCTGCCTGAAGGGCAATATAGAAGCTTTATCCAAGACATGAAATAGACAATACAACATAATTCTTGCCTAATTTTGCTCGGATGGTGCAAAAAACAACGCACAAAAACCAATCCATCATCCCTATGCTGTCATTAAGCCACTGCATGCAACTGGCTGCCAGATAAAAACAAACAGACATCAGCAGTACAGGGAAGAACCGCTTTTTATAGTATACAGAGGCAGTAGAGCATGCCTGTGAGTTATGTGAACCGAGCAGTCAGACCCGGATTGATATTGACTTTCAATTTCTTTTATTCCATTTTGTCTTGGCCTGACACTTGCCCCGTGCTCTGCTTGTGATCGCACCACCCCACATAAACAGGAAGAACAATGAAGCCCTCACAAATCATATCAGCATTGCAAACACTTACCGCAATCCAGCAGCCCGTTTTTTTGTGGGGTGCGCCTGGTATTGGTAAAAGCCAGATAATTTCTCAGGTAGCCGCCATGCGCGGGCTGGAACTGCGCGATATACGCGCGGTGTTGCTTGATCCCGTTGATTTGCGCGGTCTCCCCCGTCTTACGGATCAGGGCACCGCTGTGTGGAGCCCCCCATCTTTCTTGCCGGGACCAAACGATGCACATGAGGGAGTGCTGTTTCTGGACGAACTCAACGCCGCACCCCCTCTAGTACAGGCGGCCTGTTATCAGCTTATTCTCGACCGCGCCATTGGCGAATACCATTTACCCGATGGTTGGTGCATAGTTGCTGCTGGCAACCGCGAAAAAGACAAGGCCGTATCGTACCGCATGCCCTCGGCCCTGGCCAACCGCATGGTACACCTGGAATTTGCCACCAGCCTCGACGATTGGCTTGCCTGGGCGCAAGGCGCGGGCATTCGCCGCGAGGTATGCGCTTTTTTGCGTTTTCGCCCTCGGCTGCTGCACGACTTTGATCCTCAGCGAACAGAAAAAGCCTTTGCATCGCCGCGCTCATGGGAATTTGTTTCGCGCATTCTTGATGCCAAACCAGCACAGGATGTGGAATACGAGCTGTTTCAGGGTACAGTGGGGCCAGCGGCGGCTGCGGAATTTATGGGTTTTTTGTCTGTATGGCGCGAGCTACCCACGGTGGATTCCATACTTGCCGCGCCCAATGCGGCAGAAGTGCCGCAAGAGCCGGCCGCCCTATATGCCACCTGCGAGGCTCTAAGTTTGCGTGCGGCGCAAGACACCATGGAGGCTCTCACCACCTATGCCCAACGCCTGCCAGCGGAATTTAGCGTGCTGCTTATGCGCGATGCTGTCTGCCAGGATACAGAGGTTGTGCATACTGCCGCTTTTAGCCGCTGGGCAGAACAAAATGCTGAGGTACTGCTTTAACAATGTGCGCCGACACGCAATCAGTACAGAACACTGCACAGAACACTGCGGCAGATGGGGCACACGCTGTTGCGGCCCTGCACGCAGCAGCAGAACAACACATTACGCGCGCAAGAGCCGCGCTTGTTATGGAGCATCCTTTTTTTGGCTCCCTGGCACTGCGTTTGCGCCTCAAGGCAGACCCAAACTGTGCAGATATGTGGACAGACGGCAAAACCCTTGCATACAACCCGGTCTTTGCCACTGCCCTTTCGCCCAAATCTCTGGTGGGGGCCATGGCGCACGAGGTTCTGCATCTGGCCTTTGGGCATCATTTACGCCGCAAAGGGCGGGATGCCTCACAGTGGAACCGCGCCTGCGATCTGGCCATCAACCACATTCTGCTTGAAACCGGTTTTACCTTGCCACAGGGCTTTGCGCACAACCCGGCCTATGCGGGCATGAATGCCGATGAAATTTTTGAGGCACTGGTAAACCTGCAAGACGCACCAGCAAACAAAGGTGCCAAAAGTGCTCAGGCCGTGCAGGGCACTGAAAAAACAGAGGGCGCTGGCGCTGGCAGCTTTGAGGGGGGCAAACAGCAAGAGCTCGCCTCTCAGCCCCAAAGTACGCAAGGCAGCAGGCAACAGGATGAACAGAAAGACCAAACCCCACCGCAGGCAACAGCTGGCAACAAGGCAGCACAACGCGGCAAGGGCAAACAAGAGCAATCAGAAGGCAAGGTAAGCTTTATCGGCGAAGTTGCAGATCACCCTGACGCCCAAGGCGCACAGAACGATCAAGCTCTCAAGGCCGCCCAACAAGAGGCGGACATAGCCATGATGCAGGCCCTGCAACGCGCGCGTCACATGGGCAGCATGCCCGCTGGTCTTGCCCGCCAGCTTAACCATGCATGGCGGCCCAAGCTGGACTGGCAGTCACTATTGCAGCGATTTTTGGAACAGTGCGCGCAGAACGATTATTCGTGGACCAGCCCAAACCGCCGCTATCTGTACCAAAACATTTATCTGCCCGCACGGCGTGAGGCCCGTTTGCCCCATGTGGCGCTGGCTGTAGACTGTTCTGGCTCGGTGGACGAACAGGCGCTGGCCATGTTTTGCGCAGAGCTCACAAGCGTGCTTGATGCCTACGATACCACGCTGACTGTGCTATATCACGACACCAAGGTTCAGAAAACAGAGACACTCACACGCATGGACATGCCTGCCACACTCACGCCTGTGGGTGGGGGTGGCACAGATTACCGCCCTGTCTGCACGCATATTGAAGACGAAAACTTACAGCCGACCTGCCTTATCTGGTTTACGGACCTGGAATGTAACCGCTACCCAGCCGAGCCAGAATACCCGGTACTTTGGGTTTGCAGCGCCAAACAACAGGAACAGCCACCATTTGGTCAGGTGTTGTACCTCGCCCCTGATGCGTTCATGGGCCCGTAACGACGTTAAGGTTCACCCCCGCGCCCTTCAGCCACAAGGAAACAACCATGCATATTGAATGGAAAATAACAAAAAAACGCGGTTATTATCGCCCTGCACTGCACTATTCTGTCAGGCTTGAAGAACACGAAAAAGCATTGGCCCTGCCCATAGTGAGCATTGTTTCTACCATTCCACAGCCGGAAGAAGATCGGCAGGATTACTGCTATCCCGGTCTTTTTGAGCGTGCGGCAGAGTATGTGCCTACGCGTTTTTATACGCTGGAAGCACCATCGCACAAAGGGCATTCATGGACGCGCACCCTCACCCTGCCCTGGCGCGATAACAACGATTACCCGGAAGTAGAACAGTCGTTTCAACTCCTGCGCACTGCCCTTGAAACAGAAATTGAAAAGGCTGACCAAAGTCAGCCCATGTGCCTGAACGGCAGCGTGAAAACATCTTCGGCAGCCAAGGCTATGCTTGCCCCCAACCTGCTGGCCGAACGCTTTTTGCGCCTTGCCGCAAATGCGGCACAAACGGCCTGATCGCAATCTACATTGACAGGTACAATCAAGATTAACTGTCAAAAAAACATTTCAGAACATACATACAAGAGACACAAGTAACGACAGCAATATTTTTATGAACTGACCAGATGTGAGCACGTTAACCTGTATTGTTGCAGCGAATTATAAGCATTCGGATCTTAAAACAATAAAAAATCATAAATTTTAACACGCTGAAATGTCCGATGTTTCTCTCATACAACTCGACTCGTTACTTTTTTTTACTGCAAATTTAATCATCTTTTTATCTGACCTAGATAAATAATCCACTAATAACACTTTGACACGATAAGTTTATGATTGTAGAAAGACATATCACAATTCAATGATTTCTTTTTTTGTCTTACCAATGCTTATAAATATCAAAAAAGTCAGCAATAGAATGTTATTACTGATTTTTCACACACAGCAGATATCTACAGACACTCGTTCCCCCAAACTGACATCGTGCCATAGACCCATTGCGAGCTTGCTATGCGCATTAAATACAAAGTTTGGAGCCTTGCCACAGCAATTATCAGCATAATTGTTTTTGCTGATATATACTTTGGCTATACCCATATTGAATCTACCATACGAACAGAGCTTAACCGTGATGCGGAAGACGTAAGAGCAATGCTCATGTCTACCCGTCGAGTTTACCACAGGCAGTTCATCGAAAGCGGCCTGCCGGTAAACAATAAAACAGTGGGATTTTTGCCAGCCCACGCCCTCTCTCACATATCAGTTGATTTTCCTAACTGGAGCACAACTGGCCTACGGTTCAACAACGTTTCCGACAGGCCCCGCAATCCCGGCAACAAGGCAAACAGCTTTGAGTTGAACGCCATGGCCTGGTTCAGGGCCAACCCGCACGAAACAAGCCGCCTGCTCGAAATTTCCAAAGACGGTTCAACATTCTATCACTACACAAGCCCTATCTGGATAGAAAAATACTGCCTTTCCTGCCACGGCAGCCGTTCAACAGCCCCCGCATCTATTGCCGCAACATACTCAGATTCTTACGACTATACTGACGGCGAACTACGCGGCGTGTTAAGCATCTACATGCCCACAGAACAGTTGCGCCACAACAGCTATTACGCATGGGGCTCGCAGTTTGCAATGCGCCTTGCAGGCTATACCGTACTGTTGCTTGCCCTCGGCTTATTACTCAACAAATATGTGGCCAACCGGCTTGCCCGGCTGGACGAAAATGCCAAAAAGCTGGCAACCGGCGACTACTCTGCGCGGGTGCGCCACATTGGCAGTGATGAAATTGGTGATCTTGCCGCATCTATCAACTCCATGAGCAGGGAAATCCAAAAAAGAGATAAAACCCTGCGCGAGAGCGAAGAATGCTTTCGCCTGACCTCAGACAGCATGAAGGACGCCCTGGTGCTGCTTAGCGGCGAGGGAGAAATCATCTTTTGGAACAAGGCCGCCGAACAGATTTTTGGCTACACGGCAGACGAAGTGATGGGCCGGGTTTTGATTGATTTACTTGTGCCAGAGCACTTGCGGCCAGAAATTGCGGCAGGGCTGAATGAATTTGTGCAAACTGGCCAGGGCATGTTTTTGGGCAAGTGCATTGAACTAAGCGCCCTTCGCAAAGACGGGCAAGAATTTGCCCTTGAGCTTTCGCTTTCATCCATGAACACCCAGGGCAAGTGGATTGGCATTGGGGTTGCACGCGATATCAGCGAGCGCAAACAGGTTGAAACAGAGCTTGCGGCCCACCGCAATCAGCTCGAACTGCTGGTTATTTCGCGCACGCGCGATCTGATGATTGCAAAGGAAGCCGCAGAAGCTGGCAGTGTGGCTAAAAGCGCCTTTTTGGCCAATATGAGCCACGAAATACGCACACCTCTCAATGCCATAACCGGCATGATCCATATATTGCGCCGTTCGGGGCTTTCGCCAAGTCAGAATGAAAAGCTTGGGAAGATTGAAATCGCTGGCAACCATTTGCTTGAAATTATCAATAATGTTCTAGAGTTATCAAAAATAGAAGCGGGCAAGTTTGTACTGCAAACGGTTCCGGTGCATATTGAAAATTTGCTTGAAAACATCGCTTCCATTTTGGGGCAAAAGGCGCAGGAAAAAGGAATCCGGCTGATAACAGAAATGACCCCTCTCAGCTGCGCGGTTTATGGCGACGAGACCAGACTGCAACAGGCCATGCTGAACCTTGCCACCAATGCGCTCAAATTTACCGACCACGGGCACGTTCGCCTGAGTGTGAGCCAGCAATCGCAGACAGAAAGCACCGTTACCCTGCGCTTTGAGGTTGAAGACACGGGCATTGGCATACGCCCAGAGCAGCAGCCGAGGCTTTTCAGCGCCTTTGAACAGGCCGATAATTCCATGAGCCGCAAGTACGGAGGCACAGGGCTTGGCCTGGCCATAACCAAAAAAATGGCAGAGATGATGGGCGGCAGTGCGGGAATGACCAGCGTTTTTGGCAAGGGCAGCACATTTTGGTTTACCGCCACCCTGACCAAGGCAGCCCCCGATGCAACAGAAGCTGCATGTGGCCGTATTGATGATGCAGAAGCCACCATTCGGCAAACCATGCAAGACAGGCGCATACTGCTGGTGGAAGACGAGCCCATAAACCGCGAGATAGCGCAGGCCTTGCTTGAAGACGTGGGCTTTACCGTAGACTTGGCAGAGGACGGTGCCAAGGCCATTGAGCTGGTAAAGGCCAATGACTATGACCTGATTCTTATGGACATGCAGATGCCGCATGTTAACGGCCTGGATGCCACCCGCCAGATTCGGCAGCTTGCGGAGGGCGGTACGGTTCCCATTATTGCCATGACAGCCAATGCCTTTGCCGAAGACCGCGAACAGTGCCTTGAGGCTGGCATGAACGACTTTATCGCCAAGCCTGTTTCACCATCGCTGCTGTACCAGAAGCTGTGCACCTGGCTGCAAAAACAGATGTAATGCAAGCATGTTTACTACCTGCATGAACGCTTTGATTCGGAATATTTACAAGGCTGCAATATAAATTCAATATTTCACATTTTTAAAAAATAATTCATATATTTAACAAACAAATATACAAAAGATATTCTTCATCAACAGAGAATTTCTTAAAAACAATTCTATAATATACAATTTTTATAAATAAATTCCAAATATTTCAAATTACGATACATACCGCACGTTATCCATACACCCCTTTCCACACAGGCATGTTTATGCAGGCATGAATACTAATCTTAAAGTGAATATGCATGGCCGGACAGCGTGCGATGAGCCAAGCACCTTAAAACAAAAAGGACTTGCAGGTCACTCTGCAAGTCCTTCATAGCTGGCTAAAAACCAGCCGTGTTTGCGAACAGGATCAATGCCCGTTAGACCCGCCCGCAAAACTATAGTTTCATTCTATTACCATACAGTTATTGACACATCGCCTTAAAAATTTCGAGCATCTGATCGTGCGATAAGGCCGTGCCGTCAAGCTTCATTGCCGTTGTGGTAAACCCACCGTTGGTCAGGTTAATCTTGAACCGCGAAAAAAACGACATTCTTTCGCCAGCGGGTCCAATGGTTCCAGTTACATCAACGTACACATCGCCCTGATTGGAAGTTTTAGATTCCCAGTGGGGTCTGTCTACACTGCCGGCAATCAGCTGGCCTACAGTCATGCGGTTGCAGACTTTCAGGCGCTGGCCTCTGACATATTCAACAGCCTTATCTGCAGAATAGGCTGTTGTTGCCAGCATCATAATTGCAACAACAGAGAACAACACTTTCTTTAACATGGCATATTCCTTGATTATATGTTGGAATATTAAATTTAAGCTCATCAGTTGCTTTATTTGACTCTGTGTTCAAGCCATGCAGTCAATTCTTTTAATGAACTGTTTCAATCATTCTACGCTGCTAATTTGCTTTTTTTAATGTACGTGAAATTTGACCAAAAATTGTCCTCCATTTTTCCGTTTTTATGTCAGCAAATTAGGCGACACAGCGCAGTGGCCCGGCAATACTATTTGTTGCGCATGGCGGCATATTTACGCAGTTCTTTCATGCCAGCGATTCCAAGTTTTTCAATTATGCGTGCGTAGTAGGTTTTAACGGTGTGTATGCTGATGTGCAGCGTTGCGGCGATTTCTTCGCTTGTTTCAGCCCTGCCGATCATGGATACAATCTGTTCTTCCCGCGAGCTCAGGGCCGCCTGCATGTCTTCGTGCGGCACAAGAAAGCGGTTTGCCAAGCTTTTTGTGGCCCTGGGGCTGGCGTAGCGGTTACCCGCCAAAACCTGATCAAGGGCCGTAAGCAGCACATCTGCCACCTCGCGCTTGGTGACATAGCCAGCAGCACCGGCAACAAAGGCCTTTTCTACCGTTTTGCGGTCTTCATGCATGGAATAGATGACTACCGCCACGTTGTGCGCCAACAGGTCAGCAATCAAATCAAGGCCAGATTCATCGCCAAGGGTCAGATCCACCAGGGCAACATCGGCCCTGGAGTCTTGTAACCGTGCAAGCACCTCGGCCTTGGTTTCCGCCTCGCCGCAAATGACGTGACCAGACTTGGTCAGCAGCAAAGACAGACCACTGCGCATGGCAAGGTGATCGTCGATCAAAAACACACGTGCCCTGCGGGGTTGGTTTTCAATCACTCCACATCTCCTGTCAGTTCATGCTTTGTGTGACACTGCAACCGGCAGACAAGACACGTTCCACCGCCCTTTAAGGCTTCAAAAGTAAGCTTTGCGCCAATCATTCTTGCCCTGTGGGCCATTATTCTCAATCCAAGCCCGCCCGTGGGCGAGGTTGCTTCCGTTTTGCCAATGCCGTCATCAAAAACGGATAACACGAGCTCGCTTGCGGCATTGCAGTTTAGCACAATACGGATATGACTGGGCTTGGCATGTTTTACAGCATTGGTCACAGCCTCTTGCGCAATGCGGTAGAGCTGAAGCAGATGTGGATTATCACAGGCGGCACAGGGCAAATCCTCGATAAAATCCACATCAATACCGCTCGATTCTCCAACCCTGCGGGCAAGCTCTTCCAGCGAGGGGCCAACGCCGTCAGCAGCGTGCTCCACCGGCCACAGGCCGCGTGAAAGATCATAGGCAAGGCTGACAGATTCGTTGAGCAAGGCAGAGAGATCCGTCAGATTATTCAGGGCCTCTTGCCCCATGCCGGGCTCAAGCGCCAATACAGAGCAACGCAGCCGCGCCACGGCCAAATGCTGACACAGGCCGTCGTGCAGGTCATGGCTAATGCAGCGGCGCTCTTCTTCGCTGACCTTGATGATCTCCTGCTCCAGGCGGTTGCGCTCTTCCATCTCTGTTTCAAGCGCGGCGTTTTTGTCTTCCAGATCCCTTGATAAAAACTCAACCTCTGTAAAAGCGTTTGAAAAACGCTGCGCCAAAGCAAAAGCCTGCGAGAGTGCAAAAACAAATGTGCCTTCTTGAACAAGATAGATTGAATCAATCAAACCCATATGGCAAAAAATATCATTTATAGCGACCAAGCTGATTACAACAGAACCAATCAATAAAAATAACGATCCTGCATGGCCGCGCGCAAGGCAAACTGACAGCAATATAATGTAACTTAATATGAGCAAAAACGAAGAAAGCATGTAGTAATGAAGCGCATTGAAAACCGTAATATCTGGCTGCGTTAAGCACAGAAATATAAAACTGGCGCTGCGGATATCACAAAAATACTGAATAAATGCTGGGAATTCATCTTTATACAGCGATCTGTAAAACCT
The DNA here is from genome assembly GCA_009929215.1 of Deltaproteobacteria bacterium. GTDB lineage: Bacteria > Desulfobacterota > Desulfovibrionia > Desulfovibrionales > Desulfovibrionaceae > Desulfovibrio. Next base: position 13,964 of record SAAX01000067.1, read on the forward strand.
GTACAAAATAGAAGCAGAACAGACATAGCAGACAAGAGATAATTTTTCTAAAACCAGTGGATGATCATTTGAAACAAAAAGCGTGATCACCCACTCTGTAGAATCTGATGTTATGAAGTGACCAACAAGAATAATACAGTACAAACCAAAATATAATGTAGACACATCCTTGTTTCGCCAATAATGCAAAACAAGATGGTACACCCCCATGAACATCAGCCCGCCAATTAACAGCAACGACCAGCCCCAGGTGCGGACGTGGGCCGACTCCAGCGGGTCTGCCAAAGAAAGGATTATGGAATCGCGCACCCCTCCCCTGCGAAAGTGATAATTTGATACTTGCAGCACCAGCTCAATGTCAGCGCTGCCATCGGGAAAGGAAACAATCTTGTGGGTGCGGTGGGCCTGCTCTGTACTTGCATCTGCACCAGTTTCACCACTTGCGGCCAAAAGTATTCCATTTGCCCAAATTTTGTAGGCAGCGGGAATATTGTACAGCTTAATCGCAGTATCAGTGATGTATTGACCAGGAGCAATGCGCAGCCGAAATGTTGCCCGCCCTGTTCCCGGCAGGCTTTGCCCGTTAAGCACAAAGCCCTTCCACGAATCGGGAAAATCAAGGTATCCGGTCAGCTCTGGCGTGGTTGCAGCCTTAAAATCCTCTGGCGCAAGCAACTGATTCCAATAGAATTCCCAGGGGCCGTCGAGCTTTACGGGCCCATCCTTGTCCAGCTTCCAGCCCGAGAGGTCTAGCAGCCCCCGTTCCACAACCGGCGGCTGGCCAGCTGGCTCTGCAAAGGCGGCAGATGCCGACACAAGCAGCAATACAAAGAGAATCAGCGCACCGGCCCGGCAAAGCCTCTCAGGTAGCTTATGGGCCAGGAATACTAAGGCAAACAATGCAGCAAGCAGAGGATTGCGCCGAAAATCACCCGCGCCCAATGAGCCGCGCAAGCGTGCACTTGAAAGGCCCGCCCAATCGGCACAGCCTGTTTGATGATGCGCGAGGTTGTTCATTGTGCGGGGCAGCCACGGTTGCAATGGGGTGTTTGCCAAGTAAACTGGCCGGATAACTCCATGTGCATAATGCGCTTTTTACAGCCAGAACGCCATAGCGGCCCCAAAACCAGCCGAAGACCAGCTAATCAACCTTGCCATTCAATATGTCTTTGAGAGTAAACTTTTGCACAGTTCCAGCATCGTCTTTAAATGCATATATGGCGTCGTCGATCTTCCACGCGCCAGATTCGTTGACCATCACAAAGGAGTACGGAATTTCATTGCAGTCGCTGCAACACTCCTTGATGCGGTTGCTGACCTGCATGGCGTATGTTGCGTTGGCTTTGGCTACCCCGACAATTTTTACCGGCTTACACAAATCCTGACCGTTAACCAGAAAGTCAAAATCAAGGTAGCCCATGCCGCCTTCTTTCTTGGCCAGATCGTCATCCTTGCGCAGCAGGCCAGCCAGCTCTTTGGAAACCATGTTGTTTTTAACAGCGTACTCGGTGGCACTGGGGCTCTTGTTGGTGGGGTGCAGCACGATTTGAGAATAGTCGGCCAGCAGCTTTTCGTACCGCGCTTTTAGCTCTGTGGCTTCATCGGCGCTGTGCGCAGGCGACAGCATGGAATCGGCGCAGCCAACCAAAAGAATAAGGAACATAGCCAGATGAATGGTGATTCTGCACTTCTTCATGCTACCCCCCACATGGTTTAAAAAAAGCAGGCAGACCCGTGAGCCGGGAATCGCGCTCTAGTCAGATTCACTAAAAACAGACAGGCCGTCTGTCGCAAAAAACTACGATTTTGTGTCAGCTGATTTGGTGACAGGGGGAGGGACCCATGAAGGGGGATTATGGTTACAAAAAAAGGCGGGATACACCCGCCTCATAAAATCATACTTTACTTCGGTGATGTGTACTAGTTTAGACTTGATCTGTCAGTCACTCCGTTTTGACGGCGTTGCCTGTGAGATCAAGTCAAAACTAGCTAAAATGACAGCAATATTTTTTAAGAAGTGACCCCACTTCTGTTGCTGCTCTGAGTTTGACCCCAATCTTAAAGGTCAATTCCAGCGATTTCTGCTAGACGACCCAGAAACTCATCCCAACCGCAGTAGCTTCAATTTTATTCACCATGCAAAAGCCAACACCCATGGTGCACATCCTGTCATTCCTTGAGTCCATATACTGTACTCAAGAATTATGAACTCCTTTTATTTCCTTCACCGTAGCCATTGCGGTGCCAATCATTCCAGCTACATCAGCGACATTGGCTGGCATTAAAACTGTATTCGTCGTTTTCGCAAGATTGCCAAAGGCTGAAATATATTGTTCAGCAAGACGCATATTGACAGCTTCCAGCCCTCCAGATTCCTTAAGGGAGCACGCAACTTTGCTGATACCTTCAGCCGTGGCAGCTGCGATAAGGTCAATCTTCTTCGCTTCGGCTTCGGCGATAAGCGTCACCTGTTGTGCTTGGCCAGTGGCTTCATTAATTTTCTTTTGCTTTTCGCCTTCGGGTTCCATTCCAATTACTCTACCTCTCTTTTTATTTATGTCAGCCATCACATCTCCCATATATTCATTAGGTAATATAACTTCAATCTTCATTATAGGCTCTAGTAAAATAGGTTTAGCTTGTTCAAGGCCCTTCTTATAAGCTATTGAAGCTGCAACCTTAAATGCCATTTCAGAAGAATC
>SAAX01000068.1 GCA_009929215.1 Deltaproteobacteria bacterium
TCTCTCGGGCCGCCCTGCCCGCTCACCACCACCGCCAAACCAGCGGCCTGCGCCTCTAGCACAACCTTGCCGTAGGTATCGGTTGTGGAAGGAAACACAAAAATATCGGCCTGTTCATAGGCCCGCACCAATGCCGCCCCACTCAGATAGCCCGTAAAAGTCACGGGCAGGTCTGCCGCCTGATGTTGCAGTTCCTCTGCCTGCGGGCCATCGCCCACAATGTTCAGCTGTGCCGTGGGCATGTGCTTGAGCACAAGCCGAAAGGCATCCACAAGGCGATGAACGCTTTTTTCGCGCGAGAGCCGCCCCACATACAAAAAGCGCACCCCATCGGTCTGCGCTTGCTGCTGCTTTTGCCACGCCGGGGTATAGCGTTTGGCATCCACACCTCGCGGATACAGACGAATTTTTTCTTCTGGCAGGCCGTGGGCGATAAGCTCCTTCATGGTTGCTGCCGAGGGCGCAAAAACCACGTCCATCTGGTTGTAATACCAGTACACATAGCGCCAAGTGGCTTCCTCTAGCGAGGGGTCGCCCGTAAGCTCGAGGATATACTGCGGAAAGGCCGTGTGGTAGGTGGCGTGGATAGGCAGCTTGAGCATCTTGGCCGTCAGCAGGGCTGCCAGCCCCATGGGGCCGGGAGTGGCAGAATGCAGCAGGGTATAACCGCGCTCGTAACAGTGCTGCACGATCTTGAGCGCTGGGGGATAATTGAGCGACAGCTCTGGGTACTCTGGAATGGAAAAACTGCCAATGGGGCTGAAGTTGACCTGCCCAGAGCCGGACTGCGCGCCCGATTCTGCGCAAGACTCTGTGCAGGGCTCTGCGCAGGGTTCTGAATTTTCTGCCCTTACGCAGGTAAGGATATCCATTTTTTTGCCCTGCTCTCTGGCCAGAGGCAGCATGGATTGCAGGGTTTTGGCCACGCCGTTCACCTCGCTGTAGGTGTCGGTAAAGTGGGCGATGGCCGCGTTTTCACTGCGGATGTCGTTGCCTTTGCCCCTTGGGGTCATGCGGCGCAGGCACTGGCGCGCGAACATTTTGTCTTGAGCAAAAAGAGAATAGCCAATGCCGTAGGGCGCCAGCATGGCGTAGAGCGAGCCCATTGCCCCCACCAGTTTGAATACGTTGAAAAAATTACCTTTTAGCACATCGGCCAACACAGAATTGGCGCACGAAAGCTGCACGTTTTCCGTTACTTCGGCCACAAAGCTGGCCAGCAGGGCCTCGCGCTGGGGCATGCGCTGCTGCGGCAATATCTCGTTAACGCTCTCTGCCGCAGCCGACAGGCTGGGCGTACCCGCAATGGCCCTGCCTGCGGCCTCCAGCATGTTTTCCTGCATACTTTTTTCAGACCGTGCCACCCATCGGCCGCATTGCAGCAAAAATCCGCCCAGCGACATGACCCGCGTTCTGATACTGCGGCTGCGCGTATCCGGCTGGCCGGTGAGCATGTTTTCGGCAAAGCGCAGCACGGTGCTGTTGTTGATATCCTGCGCAAGACCCGTGCTGTTTTTGTAAAACTGGAAGCCGATGGCGTAGAGGTTGTGGGCAAAACCCAGCGGCGTTGCGGGGATGACGCGGGGGCTTGTTTTGCCCTCCATAACCGAGCGCATAAGCGCCACCGTGGGCGCATAGCCAGACCGCCCCACACCTGCGCGCGGCACCTCAATACCTGTAGAACTACGGGCAATATTGCACGACGAATGGTCGTCCGACCCGGCCACAAAACTTTTAAGCCACGGCTTGGACACAATGGCGCTGAAGCCGTGCTTTTCTTCCATGCGCGCTGTGGATTCGGGGCTGAGGGCGCTCACAATCTTGCGCAGGGCTTCGTTTTGTACATTGTTGCGGGCTCCGTTGAGCTCAAAAACAGAGAACAGCAAGATCAGCTGCTCCACATGCTCGATGGTGAGCCTGTTGTTGGCCGCGCACAGGGGGTGAGCGCAGGCATGGGCAATGCCCTGCCCCATAAGATAGGGTACTAGCTCAAAAATATTGTGCCGCAGGCGCGATATTTCGCGGTGCTGGGCTTCAGTTATGTTCCAGGCAAGCACATGAACTTCGCACTTGTCGTCAGGAAAGAAGGCCGAAATTTCTTCGCTGATAAATACCTGCGGCAGGTGGGCTATTTCCAGCGCGCCGCTGATGGTGTCGTGATCTGTGATGGTGACGTAGTTCATGCCTCTGGCCCGGGCGATGTCGTATATCTTGCGGGGCGGAGTATAACTTTCGCCGCAGCCGATTTTTTGCAAAATCCACTGCGAAGGGCATGTTGAATGGCAGGAATGGACGTGCAGATCAACGCAGAATGACGCTTGAAATGGGCTGGATTCTTTGCTGTTTACGGCAAGGCTCTGGAACATGCGGCTTCCTCCTGGATGTGCTGTAGGCCGTCCGCGCTTCCGCCATCATGCGCCCTCTGCCAAAAATCCGCAGCAGGGGGGCTGTTTCCCCTGTCTGCGGCCTTGCGTGAACTGATGCGGATGCGTTGTGTATTGCATGCCCTGCACTATAGAAAATTTCCAGAAGTGCTGTGTTCTGGGCAGGTGAAGGTTTTTGTGCATTTCTGTTATGCCGCATCAGCGCTAACAAACTGAAATTGCGTGACTGGCAGAACTTGAGGCAGCAAAATTGTAACAGCAGCCCCGCAGGCAGGCATTTTGCCCGCTGCTGGCCCCCTGCACTGGTTTGGCTCGGGCACAAATGGTCAAGGAGTGGCCGCAAAAAAACCTGTTCTGTCACAGGGCATGCGACAAAACAGGCATCAAGGCAAACAGACAAAAGAAGTATCCCACTGACGAGCCGCCAGGCCCGCCTGAAAGTTTACACAACCACGGCCTTTACCCGGTTGCGGCCAGCATTCTTGGCCTGATACAGGGCAGTATCTGCCGCCTTGACCAGCTTGGCGGCAAGGTTGGCGGCAGGCGCGTCGGCCTGCGCTTCATGCAGGGTGGCCACACCTGCACTGATGGTAACATAGTTGCACTCGCTACCCGTATGCGGCGTTTTGAGGTCGTACACCGCAGTACGCAGTAATTCACAAACCTCGTGCGCGGTCGAGGCATCGTACTCTGGCAGTACCACGGCAAATTCCTCGCCTCCGTAGCGGTACAGCTCGCCCCCCACACCAGTCAGGGAATCGCGCATGGTGCTGGCAACCTGTGCCAGGCATTCGTCACCGGCAACGTGGCCGTATTTGTCGTTATAAAATTTGAAGTAATCGATATCTATAAGAATGACAGAAAGCTTGCCCGCGCGGCGCTTGTACAGGGCTGCCTCTCTGCGGATAATGGCGTCGAAAAACCTTCTGTTGTACGCGCCCGTAAGGTGGTCGTGGATCGACATGTTGCGTAACCGCTCGTTCGCGTCTTTGAGCTTGCGCTCAAGCGACTTGCGCTCGGTAATATCAAAATATGCCAGCGACAGCGCCGTGATGGAGCTTGAAGCATTGCGCACAGGCGTAACCGAAACCGCGTATTCCCTGCCGCCGATGTGCACCTCATGGTCAGAAACCTGGCCGCCGTTATCGAGGTTATAAAAATCTCTCTGTAGTTTTTCTTCCAGCTCTGGGTGCAGCAGCGAAATGTGCGCACCGCTTGTGTCAAACAGCGAACGCCCGGAAAGCAGACCGTGATGCTCGTTGGCAGAAATAAGCAAGCCGTTGCGGTCAACAACACACATGGCAATGGGTGCGGTGGCGTAAATTGTATCAAGATCTATGGCAGTGGAAATGCCCGCAGAATAAAGCGAAATACTGGCAATAACGCGCTCTGAGCCCCTAAAACCCATAAGGCCGTAGCCCTCGTCAAACAAAGGCACACCGCTCATTTCAAGCAAAAACAGAACACCGTCACTTTTTCTGACATAGTGCCCGATAACATTGGCAAAAGCACGCGGCTCCCCATACTCGTCCATAAGCGTTTCCATGGCCATCTGCTGATCGGCAATATCCATGCCGAAAAACAGGGTCTGGCCTTTTACGGTAGGAACGCCAAGAATGGCAGACTTCAGGGGGACATCGTCGCAATAACACAGATCAGGTCCGGCTACCCATTCCCAGGACTGGTGGCTAAAACTTTGCGGCATTGCAAACTCAGGGGTTACCCAACAATGAAAATAAGGTTCTGATACGGCCTGTAACAGACAAAATCATGTATAATCATGGGGGGAATTTCTCATAGCGTTTTTTTTATTGCAGGTACAGATGTTTTGGCTACCCCCACTGGCTATATAGTTTTATATAAATTCAAGATATTCAGATTACAAACATGATAAACAAGAAATATCTACTAAAAACGGATAAATATTATCAATAAATTCATGTAAAGAAATAAATCTTCACACTACTATGAGATTTTTAAATTTAATATATTACAATATTACAGTAACAATAATCACATTGACTGCATAAATATAGTATCACAAAAGCCATCTTAAACCACAATCAGCTATCCCTATGGAAAAGTAATTTCCAATGCACAAGATCGGCTAGATATCACTTTGATACCAGTTTTTTTACAATACGTTACCCTGCCTGCCCATTTCACCTGCTCACTGCCCCTGCTTCCACAGACATAATGCCAGACAACCATGCAGCGCTTATAAAAAAAGCCCTCTACGAATAGAGGGCTGTAATTTATTGGCCCGGCTTGAACTGCCGGAACAGTAAAAGCGTGCCTAGATTTTGCCTTTTGGCAGCAACAGGTTGAGCACAACGCCCGTCAGGGCCGCAAGACCAATGCCTGCAAGCTTGAACGAACCGATGCTGAACTGCAGGCCGCCCACGCCGAAAATAATGATCAGCGCAACAATGATCATGTTGCGCGGTTCCATCAAATCCTTGCCGGCGCGTACCAGAGTATTGAGCCCCACCACCATGATTGCGCCAAACAGCAAAATCATGATGCCACCCATAACTGGCACGGGTATGGTGGCAAGGAAGGCCCCGATCTTGGCCACAAACGAAAGCAAAATAGCACTCAGGGCTGCCCAGGTCATAATCGCAGGGTTAAATGCGCGGGTCAGCGTTACGGCGCCAGTCACTTCCGAATAGGTAGTACAAGGCGGCCCGCCAAGAAAACCTGCAAACATGGTGGCAACGCCATCGCCAAACATGGTGGTGTGCACGCCGGGGTCTTTCAGATAGTCACGACCAGTCACAGAGCTGATGGCAATAATATCGCCAAAATGCTCGATGGCAGGGGCCAATGTGATGGGTACAATAAACAGTATTGGTGCCCAGGAAAATTCAGGAAATGTAAACGAAGGCACGCGCAGCCAGGGAGTTGCTGCCACTGCGCTCCAATCGCCAATGCCAAGAATCAATGAAACGGCAAAACCAGCCGCAATGCCACACAAGATCGGCATCAACTTAAGAAAACCGCGCCCCAAAAGTGATACCAATACGGTAACAAGCAAGGAGGACATAGAAATCCACAGAGCGGTATTTTCGGGCACTAGCACCGCAGATCCGTCACCAGTCTTGCCAAGGGCCATATTCACGGCCACAGGGGCCAGAATAAGGCCAATAACCATAATGACCGGGCCGGTCACAATGGGCGGCAACAGTCGCAGCACTACTTCAGTACCGCGCCAGCGGATAAGACCACTCAAAAGAAAATAAACAAGACCAGAACACACCAGACCGCCAAGAGTCTGGGGAATTCCCCAGGTCTGCACGCCGTAAATGATGGGAGCGATAAAGGCAAAGGAAGAGGCAAGAAAAATGGGAACCTTGCCCCGGGTGCAGACCTGAAAAAGCAGCGTGCCCACACCTGCGGTAAACAGGGCCACGTTGCTGTCAAGGCCGGTCAGAATGGGTACAAGAACCAGAGCGCCAAAGGCCACAAAAAGCATTTGTGCGCCCACAAGGCAATCCCTGAAGCGAAAATTATAGTCAGTGGGCGCGATCTCGCGCCGCGAGCTGGCTGAATTCATGGGGCCCCCGCTACTTGGTTCCGAAGATACGGTCGCCGGCATCGCCGAGACCAGGAATGATGTACCCGTTTTCATTCAGATGCGAGTCGATGGCGGCCGTATAGATATCCACATCGGGGTGGGCGGCCTGCACCTTGGCGAGCCCTTCGGGGGCGCACACAAGGTTGAGGCTGCAAATCTGCTTGCAGCCGTGGCGCTTCAGCAAACTGATGGCAGCAATAAGCGAGCCGCCGGTTGCCAGCATGGGGTCAAGAATGATGGCAAGTCGCTGATCCATATCCGTGGCGAGCTTCACATAATATTCTACAGGTTCAAGAGTTTCTTCGTTGCGGTACAGCCCCACAACGCTGATCTTTGCACCAGGAATCATGTCCAGCACACCGTCCATCAGGCCCAGACCCGCACGCAAAATGGGAACCACGGTCACCATTTTGCCCGAGATTGCTTCAATTTCCACCGGCCCGGCCCAGCCTTCAACTGTGTGCACTTCGGTGCGAAAGCCCTTGGTGGCTTCGTAAATAAGCAGACGCGCAATCTCGTTGGAAACTGAACGGAACTCACGCGTGGAGGTGGCCCCCATGCGCAAAATGCCCAGCTTGTGGCGCACAAGAGGATGATCAACGACATAAACGGCCATAACGCCTCCTTAACTATGCATGACGAACGGATTGAAAAAAATTAAAACCGAAATATATTATTCTTAAATCCAACCAGAGTCAATGCCATTGCGGGGCGGCCTCATTGCCCTGCGCCCCGCGCATGCAGTAATATTTGCCAGACCCAAGCGCACTAGGCGCGCCTGCCGCTCACCGCCACATACGATCGTAAAGCTCCGCAAACACCCACCCCGGAGGTCAGACAATGCCCGCCACAGTCTATTATGCCGATATGCACTGCCGCTCGCACGAAGACAGCAAAATAGCCAAGGTTGCCCGCCTGTGCGAGGCGCTGAATCTCAAAAAAATCATCAAAAAGAAAGAACTTACCGCCATAAAGCTGCATTTTGGCGAATACGGCAACGATACCCATCTTAACCCCACACTCGTGCGTCAGGTGGTGGAAAAAATCATTGAAGCTGGGGGCAAGCCCTTTTTGACAGATACAACCACGTTGTATTCTGGCAGCCGCCACAATGCCGTAGACCACATGCAAACAGCCTATGCCCACGGCTTTACCCCCGCTGTGGTGCACGCCCCGGTGATTCTGGCAGACGGCCTGTACGGCGAAAACGACACTCCTGTGCGCATAAACTGCAAGCATTTCACAGAGGTGCACATCGCAACAGAGATTCGCCGCGCCCCGGCAATGGTGGTGCTCTCCCACTTTAAAGGGCACGAAATGGCGGGCTTTGGCGGCGCGATCAAAAACCTGGCCATGGGCGGTGCTGCGGTGCGCGGCAAAAAGGCCCAGCACGCAACCCACGTGACCGTGAGCGAAAAAAAGTGTGTTGGTTGCGCCAAATGCGTAAAGGTATGCCCACAGCATGCCCTGAGCATGAAAAGTAAAAAGAGCGTTGTGGACATTGCCAAATGTATTGGTTGCTTTGAGTGCATTACCGTTTGCCCTGAAAAAGCCATCAGCATCAACTGGGAAACAGAAATGCAGCCATTTATTGAACGCATGACAGAGTACGCCTACGGCACTGTAAAAGGGCGCAAAAAGAACATCTGCTACATCAATTTTGTGCTCAACGTAACACCAGACTGCGATTGCGCCCCCTGGAGTGACATGCAGCTGGTTCCCGATGTGGGCATTCTTGCCTCCACAGACCCTGTTGCCCTTGATCAAGCCTGTTTTGACCTGGTTTCCAAGGCTCCATCGCTCACGCCGGGCACCCCAGGAGCCGACATCACAGACAAGTTTACTGCCCGCTGGCCCAACACCTGCGGCACTGTGCAACTGGCCTACGGTGAAGCCGTTGGGCTAGGCAGCCGCGAATACAAGCTAAAAAAGGTGTAGTGCTAGTCACATCGGGGCAAAGCGGAACAAGCCAACAGCACCGCATTGTCACCCTGCCAGCCAACAGCCCTTTCAGCCACGCCCTTTCACCGGGCTGAAAGGGCTGTTATCGCGCTATTTCCAACCAGTCCCTGATCTGTCACAAAAACGTCACCAAATTGTGATTTTTTTGTAACTAAATATTATTGTTTTCATGATATCATATATAATTTTTTTCTACTTTGATTACAAAAATTTTTTATAACAAATAATTTTTTTAAAAAAATATTTTTTTTGTTTAATTTATTTTTCATACACAAATTTATAAATTGACTTTTTTTATATACAACCAAGCACTATATAAAATTGCTCTATCTTATGTTATTTATAAATTAAAAAAATTATCATAAAATATTTTTAATGTAATAATTATTTTATAAAAATTTAATCAATGTAATAACAACAATGATTGTTCACTGACTAAACAACTTTTTGGCGCAACGCTTTGATCATCAAAAAAATCTTTTTTGGCGTAAACTCAAGGTATCCGAGCTTTCGCAAACTTTTTTTGCAAATAACAGTTGAATTTTAGGTGGCAGGTCACTTAAGTTTGCCTTCAGCTTTTGGCCTGAAAGAATTTGACACCCTGCGGGCATTGGGGCGCGCAGGTCCGTCGCCTGGTATAACTACTGCCCTGCTGTGGTCAGGGTTTGGTTTTTGTTCTTCTAGTGGCACAAAAGTTTATAAGTGAGGAGGTTTACAGAATGAAACGCATCGTAGCACTGTTAATCGCTCTGGGTCTTGTTTGCGGCATGACCCTTGGTTTTGCCTCGGCCTCTGAGGCCAAGACCATCATCAAGATTGCGGGCATGAAGCCCGAAGGCGAGCCGGAAACCATCGGCATGCACCTGTTTGGCAAGTATCTTGCCGAACTTTCCAACGGCAAATACGAAGTGCAGGTCTTCCCCAACAGCCAGCTTGGTAAGGAAGACGCCTACATTGCCGCCACCCGCAAGGGTATCATTCAGATGTGCGCCACCGGCACGCAGACCTCTGCTCTGCACCCCGCCATGGCCATGCTTGAAACGCCCATGCTCTTTGATGATCTGGATCACGCCCGCCGCGCCATGGAAGGCAAGACCTTTGAACTGATCAACGAAGGCTTTACCGAAAAGTCTGGTCTGCGTACCATGAACGCCTTTCCCTTGGGCTTCCGCCACTTCTACACCAAGAAGCCCATCGTTACCGTGGAAGACGTAAAGGGCCTGCGCATGCGCGTGCCCAACATTCCGCTGTACACCAACTTTGCCAAGGAATGCGGCATCAGCGGCCAGCCCATGCCCTTTGCCGAAGTGCCTGGCGCGCTTGACCAGGGTGTTATCGACGGCGGCGACAGCCCGCTGGCCGACATCGTAAGCCTCAAGATGTACGAAATCACGCCCCAAATCACCCTTACCGGCCACATTCTTGTTATCCACTCCCTCTACATCAACGACAAGTTCTACCAGTCGCTGCCCGCCGAGGACAAAAAGTGGTTTGACGAAGCAGCCAAACGCTCTGCCAACGACGTGTGGGCCATGGTTAAGGAAGGCGACGAAAAGGCCAAGGCCACCATTCTTGCCAACAAGGGAACCATCAACACCCCCAGCAAGGAATTCCGTGACTATATGGCCGAAGCCGGCAAACGCAGCTGGAAGCTCTTTTACGACACGGTGCCCAACTGCCAGGCTATTCTGGACAGCGCCGCCAGCTACCGCGAATCCAAATAACTGTTCCCTACTTTACAGGCCGGAAGAGCACATGCTTTTCCGGCCTGTGCGGTTTATGGACAAAACCCCTGCAACCTTAGTGGTGGCAGGGGTTGCAACAATTTTTCACGCAGCTATCTAGCACGGCGCTACAGGCTTGCCTGCGCGGCATGGCACTGCACAGCCAACGATTGGGGCAGCGTTTTACTGAGGTTCGTTATGAGCGACGATATTACCAAAAACTTTCCGCCCGACCATGCACCGGGCGTACATGCCCTGCTTGAGCCAGAGCAGAAACCCAAGCATGAAACTACGGGGCAATTGCTGTTTGAAATATTTTGCGCCGTTATCTTTCTGGGCATGATTGGCCTTGTGTTTTACAATGCCCTGCTGCGCTACCTATTTTCATCCAGCTACCCGCCCAGCGAAGAATGGGCGCGGTTTCTCTTTATGTACATCACCTTTTTTGGTGCCATTGAAGCCTTTATCTGCAAAAAGCACATTGCTGTTGACCTGCTTGTAACCACTCTTGAAGGCGCAAAGCGCAAGGCTGTGGATATTTTGGCTTCGGCTTGCGGCCTTTTTGCCCTTGGTCTGCTGTTTTACGGCGGCGTGGTCAATGTGCTGCAAACGCTCGACACCTATTCTGTGGCAACCAACGTCAACATGGCCTTTATCAACGGCACGCTGCCCATCATGGCCCTTGTAGGCATAGTTGTAGAACTGCGCTCGCTTGTTGCCCTTATTCGCAGACCCGCATCCACCTTCCAAAAGGGCTAGGAGAGAAGAATGGAACTCTTTATTTTCCTCGGCTCCCTCTTCTTCTTCATGCTCATTGGTGTTCCGCTGGCCATTGTGCTTGTGCTGTGCTCCATCGTGCTTATGTGGCACTCTGGCATGTGGGACGCCATGATTATTCCCGGCAGCATGCTGGACGGTGCCAACAACTACCCCTTGATGGCCATTCCCTTCTTTGTGTTTGCCGGTGAAATCATGGCAGAGGGCGGCCTTTCAAAACGAGTTGTGCAACTGGCACAGCTCATGATTGGCCGGGTACGCGGCGGCCTTGGCTATGCGGCCATTATCGCCAGTATCATCTTTGCCGGCCTTATGGGCAGCTCCGTGGGCGAAGCTGCGGCCCTTGGCGGCCTGCTGCTGCCCATGATGAAGGAAGTGGGCTACCACCCCGGCCGTGCAGGCGCGGTTATCGCCTCTGGTGCCATTCTTGGCCCCATCATTCCGCCCAGCACCAACTTTATTCTTCTTGGCGCTACGGTAAGCGGGCTTTCCATCACAAAGCTGTTCATGATCGGCCTTGTGCCCGGTATTCTTATCGGCCTTGCCCTCATGGTGGTGTGGTTCTTTGTGGTGCGCAAAGACGGCTACAACGAAACCATCCGCTTTACCAAGAAGGAAGCAATCAAGATTCTCATTGATTCCACGCCTGCCTTCATGATGCCCGTGCTGCTGCTGGGCGGTATTCGCTTTGGTATCTTTACCCCCACCGAAGGCGGTGCCTTTGCGGCCATTTACGCCATTTTGGTGTGTGTGCTGTACTACCGCGAACTCTCGCTCCGCGATCTGCTGCGCGTGAGCGCTCGAGCTGCCCGCACCACCTCGGTGGTTATGCTGATTGTGGCCACGGCCACCGCCGTGGGCTGGTTCATTACCATTGCGCAGATTCCCAACCAGATGACCGCGCTCTTCTCGCCGCTTATCGACAGCCCCATATTGCTGCTGCTGTGCATCAATCTCTTCCTGTTCCTTATCGGCATGGTCATGGATCTTACGCCCAACATCCTGATCTTTGCGCCGGTATTCTACCCGCTTATCCAGCAGGCTGGCATCGACCCCTACTTCTTTGGCCTGCTTTTTGTGCTCAACCTGGGCATCGGCGTTATCACTCCCCCCGTGGGCACGGTGCTGTATGTGGTGTGCGGTATTGGCAACATCAAAATTACTGATCTGATTGTCAAACTGGTGCCATTCATAGCAGTGGAAGCTATAATGCTTCTCTTGCTGCTGTTGTTCCCCAAGCTTTCACTTGTTCCCATGAACTGGCTTATGGGCGGCAACTAGCAGTCGCACGCTGATACATGTAAGAGCCCCTGCCTTTACCCAAGGCAGGGGCTCTTTTTACTTTGTCTACCTGATGGGGGCATGCCCGTGCAGACCAAACGGTCATTTTTTTGTTGTCTGCTTGTCTCTAAGCAGGTGCTCCAGTTCCACACACCTGCATTCTTGCCAGCTGGGTAAAGGGTACAGTTGGTGCAACTGTTGTTTACTTCGCAAAACTACACCAACAGCAAGGCAGCTCCCCCCCTTATACAACAAAATCAATAAAGTTCCTTTATTTTTAAAAAAGTTTTTTAATTTAATGCCGACATAAATTTCCACACCAAAGCTCATCAGTTCACATTGCCTTGCAAAATAATAGATAAAATATCAAATAAAACTCATCACTTTAAGCAAGAATCCTGCAATCAACACCCACGCAGGCAAGCCGTAAACCATCCTGGAAGCCAGATTTTTATAATAAATTTTAATACTTTTTTAATAACAAACTATTTTTATTCAAAGCATAAAGTTATATATATGATGAACGATACGCTAAACAGTATCTAAATGATTCTACAGCATAAAAAAATATCATTAATCAGAATATCGTGTCTGACCATGATATTACCACAACCAACCAGTTTACCTGTGAATAGGGCCGGAGGCGTGCATGTTCAGGATGTTTACGATCTCGCACCGTATGTTCATGATTTTGATTTTTACCTTGGTGATTGTGGGTGGGCTTGTGTACTCCCTGATCCACATCTCCACAGCTGCCACCGATCTTTCTGCCCAAAAAGTGGGCGATGTGTTCTATGAAGGCCAAAAACAGCGCATCCGCGATCTCTCAACCACCATGGCAAACAGCATTGGCGAGCAGATCAGCGGCATTACCGACATACAAAAGCGCAATGCCATCATTGCCAGCGCCATAAAAAAAGCCAGATACGAAAAAGACAATTCCGGCTACTTTTTTGTGTACGACGGCGGCATCGTAGTGGCGCATGTGTTTCCCGACCTTGTGGGCAAAGACCTGGGCAACTCGGTAGACAAAAACGGCGTTCGCTTTAATGCAGAGCTTGCCAAAAAGGCGGCAGAAGGCGGCGGCTTTGTGAGCTTTGTGTTCAACAAGCCTGGCGGAGACGGCACGCAGTCAAAAATCGCCTATGGGTCACAGGTTCCGGGCACAAGCCTGTGGGTTGGCGCGGGCGTTTATACAGACAATGTGGAACAGGTCAAAAACGAAATTGCCGGTCAGATCCGCACCGCAATTTCCGATAACCTCAAAAAAATTCTTATTGGCGTGGTCTGCTGCATAGCGCTTTTGTACATCCCGCTCATGCTGCTGATCACCCGTTCCATCCTGCAACCGGTCAAGGCCGCGCGCGAGGCCGCTCAGCGCATTTCGAGCGGCGATATGGACGTGCAGATTGTTGCCACTGGCAAGGACGAAATAACCGTGCTCGAACGCTGCCTGTCTGAAATGACTGCCAATGTAAAAAAATCGCTGGCAATTTCAGAAGAAAAAACCCGAGAGGCAGAGCAAAGCACCCAAAAAGCCCTTGAAGCAGCACAGGAAGCCGAGCGCATGACCGACGAGGCACGCCGCGCCCGCAGCGAGGGCATGCTGAGCGCCGCCACGCATCTGGAAAAAGTGGTTACAACCATAACCAGTATTTCGTCCGAGCTTTCAGAAAACATCGCCCACGCCGAGCATGGGGCCACCACGCAAGCAGCCCGCACCACAGAGGCCGCCACGGCGGTGGAAGAAATGAACTGCACGGTCATGGAGGTGGCCAAAAATGCCTCGGCCACGGCAGACCTTTCTACCGGCATGCGCCAGCGTGCGGCCCAGGGCGCAGAGGTTGTTTTTCAATCCGTACAGGCCATTGGCAACGTGCAAAAAGATGCCCTGCTGCTTAAGGAAGAGATGACCAAGCTGGCCGATCACGCCAAGGCCATTTCGCAGATCATGGGCGTTATTTCCGACATTGCCGACCAGACCAACCTGCTTGCCCTCAACGCCGCCATCGAAGCGGCCCGCGCCGGAGAAGCCGGACGCGGCTTTGCCGTTGTGGCCGACGAAGTGCGCAAACTGGCAGAAAAAACCATGAGCTCCACCAGTGATGTGGGCAATGCCATTGGCGCTATTCAAAAGAGCGTTGATTCCAGCATACGTCAGGTGGATGTGACCGCCAGCAATGTTGAAAGCGCCACTACTCTCTCGCAAAAATCTGGCGAAGCCCTGCGCGAAATTGTGGAAATGGTTGACCTTACAGTAGATCAGGTGCGCGGCATTGCCACATCGTCTGAAGAACAGTCTGCCGCCACCGAGTCCATCACGCAAACGGTGACCCAGGTCAGCTCCATTGCGGCAGAAACAGCCAGCATCATGCACACCTCTTCCACTGCCGTAGCCGCCCTTGCCGACGAGGCTAAAAAGCTCAGCAACATGGTTACCGAGCTGAAAAGCGCAAAATAATCTGGAGGGGTACGCGCCCAACGCTCCACCCCGGCATTGGCAGGACTGCTGTACCCCACTAAATTTGTTACAAATTTGTGTTGAATGCCCAAGAATAATGCAAAATTGTTTCAAATTTGGGAAACTAAAAATTTCAAAGTATTTAAATATCTTAGAAATAGCTTTGGAATGAATGATGCATATATCTGGCTGTTTTCATTAAGTTTAGCTTTATTGAAAGGAGAATCAGATGTCGATGAATTTTCTCTCACTGGTCAGCCGCAAAACAATGCCCGTATTGCTGGCATGCGGTCTGCTGCTGCCTGCCGCAGCTGGGCAGGCGCAGGATGCGCCCCAGTACACCGCCACAATTTCTGCCGCCACCAACCCCCTGAGCACCAGAGGCGTGGTGACCAGCCCCAACTATCTGGCCTCGCAGGCGGGTCTGGACGTGCTGCGGCGCGGCGGCACGGCTGTGGACGCTGCCATTGCCACAGCCTCTACCCTCGCGGTTGTGTACCCGCAAATGTGCACCCTGGGCGGCGACAACTTTTGGCTCATTTACAACGCCAAAACCGGCGAGCTCAAGGCGCTCAACGCCAGTGGCCGCTCTGGCGAAAAAGCCACCATTGATTTTTATTCCTCCAAGGGGCTGAAAAAAATCCCCTCGCGCGGCTACATTGCCGCCAATACCGTGCCGGGCGTGGTTTCTGGCTGGGACGCGGCCTATGCCTACAGCAAGGAAGGCATGGGCAGCAAGATGAAGTGGAAGGAGCTGCTGGCCTCTGCCACCGATTATGCCGCCAACGGCTTTCCCGTAAGCACCTCGCTGGCCTACTGGAGCAAGATCAACACCAATCCCGCCGACTCTGAATTCCGCAACCTGCAACGCTTTGACGCCTTTCGCAAAACCTATCTGCATGCAGATGGCAGCCCCTACACCGTGGGCGAGGTCATGCGTCTGCCCGATCTGGCCGCCACGCTCAACCAGATTGCAGACAAGGGCGCTCAGGTCTTTTACAAAGGCGACATTGCCAAGCGCATGGTGGCCGATTTGCAAGCCAACGGCGGCCTGTTGACCCTCAACGACTTTGCCAGCCACAAGGCAGACTGGGTTGACCCAATTTCTGTCAATTATCGCGGTTACAAGGCCGTGAACTTTCCGCCCAACACCCAGGGCATGGCCTCGCTTGAAATTCTCAACATCCTCAACAACTTTAACATCAAGGCCATGGGCGAAGGCACGGCAGATTACTACCATGCTCTGATCGAAGCCACCAAGGAAGCCTTTGTTGACCGCGACAAGTATCTTACTGACCCCGACTTTGTAAAAATTCCGCTCGACTATCTGCTTTCGCCCAAACATGGCAAGGATCAGGCTGCGCGCATCAGCATGAGCAAGGCGGCCACAAACCTCACGCCCCTTGACCCCAAGGGCGATACCATCTGGCTTGGCGTGGTGGACGCGCAAGGCAACGCGGTTTCGCTTATCCAGAGCATCTATCACGACTTTGGTTCCGGCATTGTGGCGGGCGGCACGGGCGTGCTACTGCAAAACCGGGGCAGCTTCTTTTCGCTTGATCCCCAGCACGTCAACCATCTGGAGCCGCGCAAGCGCACCTTCCACACGCTCAACCCCGCCATGCTGCTCAAAAACGGCAAGCCCTACCTTGTGTACGGAACCATGGGTGGCGAGGGCCAACCCCAAACCCAGGCTGCCATTGTTACCCGCGTGGTCGATTTTGGCATGACCCCGCAAGAGGCCATTGCCGCTCCCCGCTGGCTCTATGGCCGCACCTGGGGTGCTTCTTCCAACGACCTCAAGCTTGAAGGCCGCATTCCCCAAAAGGTTGCCGACGAACTCAAGCGCCGTGGGCATCCCGTGCGCCTTATCGAAAACTACACCGACACCATGGGCCATGCGGGTGCCATCGTATCGGCAGATGGCAGCGGCAGTGCCCAGTCGAAGGAAGCCGCGCTTAAGCAGGCAGGCTGCTATATCGCGGAAAGCACGTTTGAAATCGTAGAGATTTTAAAGACTTTGGTCTGAGGAGAAAGTATATGGCGAAGATTAGTAAGGAAAAACAGCTTTGGATTTACCGTGTCATGAATGAGATACGGCTCTTCGAGGAAAAGGCATACGAATTCTTTCTGGAGAATAAGCTTCGGGGCTCAGTGCATCTGTACATCGGTGAAGAGGCGATTGCCGCCGCTGTTATTTCACAGATGACTGACGAGGATTATATCACCAGCACGCACCGTGGCCACGGCCACGGTATTGCCAAGAGCGGCGATCTAAAGGCCGCCATGGCCGAACTAATGGGT
>SAAX01000128.1 GCA_009929215.1 Deltaproteobacteria bacterium
ATTTGGCGTCATAAAGATAGTTGAGAGACAAACCCTCGATGATGAATACCTTTAAAATCGGAACGATGTAATGCCTTGCGCCTGCACCCAGGTAAGCAAAGAAAAAAGAAGGCTTTTCAGCGTGTCAGAACTGATTTGAAAGAGATCGGCAAAATCTTTGTTACTGACGACTTTTATTCGACCTCTGCCATTGCCGGGACAGCGGGACATAAGCGGGACATTAGCGGGACTTGTCCCGGCGACAATTACAGTGAGGGGCGGGACAACCGGGACACACTCCCTTTAGGGAGTGTCCCGTCTGTCCCGTCCCGTAGTGTGGGGGGGGTAGCATGCCTATAAAACTTTTTTCAAAGAGGATTGAACCCGCCCTTCACATGTCCAGCAAGTCAGTTGGCAATACATTTTACTGCCTAAGTGATGATCTGGTTCTTTCCTATCTGCCAGGAATGAAGCGCAAGGGTGCATATGAATGGGCGGGGCCATGCCCTAGCTGCGGTGGAGAAGATCGCTTTATCTGGCGTACTGACGGGCGGCAACGCGGTTTTTGTCGGCAATGCGGCTGGACTGGTGACTCTATTCAGTTGCTGATCGATTTTGCTGGACTGACCTTTCCAGAGGCCCATCGTGTGCTAGGCGGAACAGAGCGGAACAGGGGAACAAACTCGCACCATGTTAGGCGTGTTACCGGGACAAAGCGGGAATGTCCCGCCCCTGTCCCGGTTACGCTGCCAAGTGATGAATGGTGCAGTAGTGCGGCAGCATTCCTTGCCGAGTGCCAACGCGACCTTGAAACAAGCCCAGAAGCATTGCTTGCAATAACAGGGCGTCACCTGACCCCGTACACTGCGGTGCAATGCGGCATAGGCTGGAACCCTGCTGATCGGTATGTGTCCAGACGGGCTTGGGGGCTGGCAGACGTTACAGACAGGGACGGAAAGACCCACAGCAAGCTATTGCTGCCAAAGGGGCTTGTCATTGCTACGCAGCAGGAAGGGAAGATTATTTCAATGGCCGTCCGTTGCCCAGATGATAGACCTTCAGGGCGTGACAAATACCATCAGGTGCGCGGGGCTGCTAATCTTCCATATGTGGCTGGCGGTGCGGGATTGCCTGTTGTTCTGGTGGAGAGTGCGCTTGATGCCGCGCTGGTATGGCAAGAATCCTTTTGCACTGTCGCTGCCGTTGCTGTGATGGGCAATCGTAAGGCTGTAGACCTTGGCACACATGCCTTCATTGAAGCCGCGCCAGTGGTGCTTGCTACGCCTGACAACGATACAGGGGGCGGTACTGCGTGGAAGCTATGGCGTTCCATGTTCCCCCGCGCTGCCCTATGCCCTGCCATTGGAGCAAAAGACCTGGGCGAGATGCACAAGGCTGCCTTGTCATGGCCTATCAATGAGGATGTGCCAACATTGGGCGAGTGGCTTCAAGCTGCGCTAGAGCATGTTGGGTATGTGGCCCGTGCTGCTGCATAACTGCCCGAAATGATATGTCTTATTGACAAGATACCAGAAGCGGCGATGTATCCCACTGGAACTATTGGAAAATCTCTCTGAGCTGGTGACGTAAGACCGTGTGCGCCCTGAATCTCAGAGTTAGTTTGTTGGGTGTCACTACTAATGACACCCTTTGGGAATCACAACGGATGTGCCCCCCCCTAAAATCGTTGGTCTGAATAATTACAGGCGGTTACAGGGGGATAAACTTGCGCAAGTTGCGCAATTTTCCCTAGGAGGCCGTGGAAACAAGGACGCAGCGGCATTACCATCATTAATGCTGATGTTAATCGTGATGTTGGGGGGTAAATCCGATTTACACCCTTGGGGGGGCTGGACAGAATAGACCCCCTACCAGCTCAAAAAACAGCAAAAAGCGCGCACCCCTAAAGCAAATGATAACAGAATGTTATTGCTAGTTTTAGGCCGAAAACCGCGCACCCCCTTGATAGGAGCTTGAAAATGGGAATGAGAGGCCCCGGCGCAAAGCCGAAAAAACGCACTGACGCGGCTTCTAAGCCCCCAAAACGGGCAAGGGGTACTGCTGACTGGCGTAATGATAAATTGTCGATGCCTGACCGCATTATAGCCTTTATGGAGGAGCTGCCAATTACTGCTGGCAAGCTGGCGGGGCAGCAAATGAAGCTGCGGGAATGGCAAAAGGACTTTATCAAGGCCGTGTATGGCCCGCAACGTGATGGAAAACGCCTTGTGCGTACTGCCCTCCTATCCCTGCCAAGGAAGAACGGCAAGAGTCAAATAGCTGCGGGGCTTGCATTGGCCCACTTATGCGGCCCATGCGCCGAAATGCGCGGGCAAGTATATAGTGCTGCCAGTGACCGAAACCAAGCGGCCATTATTTTCAAGGAAATGGCGGCGATTATTGAGCGCGTGGAATGGATGGAGGAGCGGCTTAATATTCGCAGCTTCAATAAGCTGATCGAGGATGTGGAAAACGGCAGCACCTATGAGGCCCTTTCCAGTGATGCCCGCAAGGCGCACGGCCTTTCCCCCTCGTTTGTGGTGTGTGACGAGATCGCTCAGTGGCGTGGACGTGAGCTTTACGACAACCTGACAAGTGGCATGGATGCCCGCGAGGAGCCTTTGGTTGTTTGCATTGGGACACAGGCGGCAGACGATGTGAACTTGATGTCCGAGCTTGTGGACTATGCCGGAAAGGTCAATTCTGGCGAGGTGGTGGACGAAACCTTTCATGGCACTGTCTATGCCGCGCCAATAGATGCTGACCCTTGGGCAGAAAGCACATGGCATGCCTGTAACCCTGCCCTTGGCGATTTTAAGGACATTCAGGGCATGAAGACTCAGGCAGAACAGGCGCAACGTATCCCGGCGCGTGTTGGCCCCTTCCGCAATCTCCACTTGAATCAGCGTGTGGATGCGGCAAGCCACTTTCTGAGCCGTGAGGATTGGCTTGCATGCTCTGGCAGTGTGGACGCGGCAAGCCTGTTTGGGCGGCCTTGTTGGGCAGGGCTGGACTTGTCAGCAACCAACGACCTTACGGCCCTTGCCCTGTACTTTCCTGAAGATGGTGGCGCGGTTCTGCCATTTTTCTGGCTTCCCGGTGACGATATTCGAGGGTTGGAAGATACGGCCCGCGTACCATATCGGGCATGGGCAAAAGAAAACCTCATTGAGCTGACCCCCGGCAGGACTATTGATTATCGGTATATAGCGCGCCGATTAGCGCAAATTGCGGCTGATTATGATTTGCAGGGCGTGGCCTATGAC
>SAAX01000005.1 GCA_009929215.1 Deltaproteobacteria bacterium
AAAATTACAGCCCATAACCGATGTGTTTGACTGGCTGCATTCTGCCTGGGAGCGTGCCGCCACCCAGCGCCGTGTGGCCCTGTGCATCCTCTGGGTATATCTGCTGGCTCTTCTTGGGGTAGAGCTCAAGCGTTTTGGGGTATTGCCGCCCTGGCTGGCAAACATCACGCCGCACAGCCATTTTTATGCAATTCATCTGGCCTTTACGCTGATTTTGGGGCTTGAGGTCATGAGCCTCATACTGGTGATACCCAGTTCACTTTCGCAATCCATGGGCAAGCAGTTTGAAATTTTGACGCTTATCTTGCTGCGTAATGCCTTTAAGGAGCTGGCCCACCTGCCGGAACCCGTGAGCGTGGTCAACGACCTTATGCCTGTACTCAATATTGCGGTTTGCGGAGCGGGGGCTCTGGCCGTGTACCTGTGCCTTGGCCTCTACAAGCGCATTGCCCGCCAGCATCTGCACTTTATTTCCTCTGCCGATTTGCGCATGCGCTATGTCATGAGCAAAAAAATGCTGGCGCTTGCACTGTTTTGCATTTTTTTGGTTACGGGCGTTCGCGATGCTATCCTCTTTGTGCAGAAAGGCGAAGATCACAATTTTTTTGAAACCCTCTACACGGTGCTGATTTTTGCAGATATCGCCATGGTGCTGATTGCGCAACGCTACATGCCCGCCTTCCATGCGGTGTTTCGTAACTCGGGTTTTGTTATCGGCACCTTGCTTATGCGGCTGGCGCTTTCGGCCACGCCCCTGTGGAGCCCTGTCATTGGCCTGTTTGCGGCGGTTTTTGTGCTGGCCGTAACCTGGGGAACAAACTATTTTACCCCGAAGCAACAGCAGGGCTACTGCGTGCGCGAGGTGGAGTCCACAGACTGACAGACCTTCTCTGGGCGTTGCCCTTGAAGCAGATAGCTATCCGCACCGGCACGGCGTTTTGAACGTCTGCCGGTTCTTTTTTTGTGCCATAAAGCGTCGCAGGTGAGCCATAGCGCTGATGCGTCGTGATGTCTTTAGATCGATTGCACGGCCTTATGTCAGCGGCGGGCATGCCGACCATAAAAAAGTCCCGCACTGGCTACAGCGCGGGACTTTTTGTCGATCAGTTGGCGGAGCAGGCTAGTAGGCGTGCTCGTCCTTGAGGTCTTCGTCGGTCACCGGGGCAGAGAATATCTTGTACAGCCAGAACTGGTAGGCAAGCACAATGGGAACCATCACCAGTGCAACGCCCAGCATGATCTTGAGGGTCAGTTGGCTCGAAGCGCCGTTGAAGGCCGTGACCGTGGCGGCAGGATCAATGGAAGAAATGATCATGCCGGGGAACATGCCCGCCACGCCAAAGAAGGTGACGCCAAGAATGAACACGGCGCTGCACGCCCAGGCCAGCCACAACTTGCCCGCGCCCAGCATGACCCGCGCGCCCACCAGGCCGCCAAGGGCCAGCAGGGGCAGGGCAAAGAGCACAGGCATGGCCAGATAGTTGGCGTAAAGCTTGGTGTACAGGGCGGTAAGCACCAGAAATACCACCAGCAGCAGCAGCATGAGGGGCCACAAAAAGGTGGCCGAAGCTATGGCGCGGGTTTGCAGGTTGCCCGTGCTCTTGATGGCCAGCCACAAGGAGCCGTGCAGCGAGAACATGCACAAAAAGAACACGCCGCCAGCCAGGCCATAGATGTTCAACAGGCCAAGCAGGTTGCCGTGGTACACGCCCTTGGCGTCAATGGGTATACCCATGAACAGGTTGGCAAAGGCCACGCCCAAGAGCACGCAGGGAATGAGGTTGGAAAGAAAGTGCACGCAGTCCCACAGGGCGCGCCAGCTGTCGTGTTCCACCTTGTTACGAAACTCGAACGAAACAGCCCGGAAGATCAGGGCAAAAAGCAGCAGCAACAGCGGCGCATAAAGCGCGCTGAACATGACTGCATAGGCCTTGGGAAAGGCTGCAAAGGTCACGCCGCCAGCAGAAATGAGCCACACTTCGTTGCCGTCCCAGAAGGGGCCAGCAGCATTGTACATGATGCGGCGCTCTGATTCGTTTTTGCCCAGAAAGGGCAGCAACGCGCCAAGGCCCAGATCAAATCCGTCCAGAATAAAGTACACGGCCCACAACAACGCCCACAGCACAAACCAGATGGTTTCCAACATGGCTATACCTCCTGGGCGTCGGGGCCCTTGATGGCGTATTTACGCAGCAAGTAAATGTCCAGAAGGCCCAGCAGAGAATACACCACAATAAAACCGCCCAGCGATATGGCGACGTTTTCTGCTGGTACTGGCGAAACCGCGTCAGAAGTGCGCATAAGACCGTAGACAATCCAGGGCTGGCGGCCAATTTCGGCCACTGCCCAGCCCAGCATGATGGCGATATAGGGCAGGGGAATGTTCCATACCAGTGCCTTGAGCAGCAGCGGACAGGGCTCATCCTTTTTGCGCTGCAAAAATGCGCCTACGGCCAGCAGCACAAATATGCCCGCCAGAACGATCATGCCACGGAAACTCAGGAAGGTAGGCATGACCGGGGGCCGGTCTTCCTTGGCAAAATCCTTGAGGCCCTTAACTTCTGCGTCGGTGCTGCCGAAGGCAATCCAGCTCAGCAGGCCGGGAATGCCAATGGCCTGCACCTTGTTGCCCTCGTTGGCTTCATCGGGCCAGGCCAAAAGATAGAAGGGCACATTGCGTCCTGTTTCCCAGTGCGATTCCAGCGCGGCCAGTTTGGCGGGCTGCAACTGGGCCACAGTCTTGCCCTGCTGATCGCCCGAAAGGCCAAGCAGCAGCACAAGAACCAGGGTAAAGACCGCAGACATCTTGAACGATGCGCGGAAAAATTCCACGTTGCTTTTGCGCAGCAAATGCCAGGCCGAAACGCCCAGCACAAAAAAGCCGCCAAGTGCCCACGAGGCAAGCACTGTGTGGGCATACATGCCCCATGCGTAGCCGTTGGTCACCACTTCCCAGAAGTTGGCAAGTTCGGCGCGCCCCAGGGTTTCATTGATGGTGTAACCCACGGGGTGCTGCATAAAGCCGTTGGCAAGAATGATCCAGAGCGCCGAAAGGTTGCCCGCAAAGGCCACAATGTAGATGGAAGCGAGGTGCATTTTTTTGCCAACCCGGTTCCAGCCAAAGTGCCAAACGGCAAGAAATGTGGATTCCAGAAAAAAGGCCACCGTGGCTTCAATGGCCAGCAGCGAACCAAAAATATCCCCCACATATTCCGAATAGCGCGACCAGTTTGTACCAAACTGGAATTCCAGCGTGATGCCCGTCACCACGCCCAGGGTAAAGTTGATGAGAAAAAGTTTTCCCCAAAATTTGGCTTGTTTTTTCCAGAATTCGTCGCCGGTGCGAACATATCGGGTTTCCATCCAGGCAAGAATGATGGAAAGACCGAGGGTGAGCGGCACGAATATAAAATGGAAAAAAACGGCCACAGCGAATTGCAAACGCGAAAGCATTACAACGTCCATGTAGGCCCTCCTTGAATATCCTTCAGGCGAGATAGCTTTTTTCCCATCAAATAGCAAGTAGTTACGAATACCATTTTGCCTTACATGCCTTTAACAGCGCGGGTAATATGAAATATCCCCCTTAATATTGAAATGAATTTTCATATTGTCGGGCCAAAAGATTGCCGCCGCAGCCTGTAGCACCGCTGCGTTGCGGCAAAGGCCGCGCAAAAAAATAGATACTTTTTTGCGCGGTTCCCCTTGAAAAATCGTTAGGGGATATTATTTTCAACCATATCGTTTTTCAGGAGGTTTGTCATGGCAGAGGCTGGTAACAATTCCCGCCAATTCCGCGCTGAGGTGCGCAAGGTCCTGCATATCCTCACCAATTCACTGTATACCAATCGCGAAATTTTTTTGCGGGAGCTTGTGTCCAACGCATCGGACGCGCTGGATAAATTGCGCTATCGCATGAACAGGGGCGAAAGCCCAAGCTTGCCCGATCTTCCGCTCGAAATCAGCATCAGCCTGGACAAGGACGCCAAGGTGCTGACCATAGCCGACACGGGCCTTGGTATGACTGCAGAAGAACTGGCCGAAAATCTGGGAACCATCGCCAGATCGGGCTCGGAGCAGTTTTTGGCAGATGTGGCCGCAGAAAATGCCGCCAAGGCCACAGGCAGTGCTGCCGAAGCCGCATCCGACGAAGAAAGCGCAGACGCAAAACCCGCAGACGCCGCCAACATCATTGGCCGCTTTGGCGTTGGTTTTTATTCTGTGTTTATGGTGGCCAGCAAGGTAGAGGTTACTTCGCGTCCTGCTTTTGGCGACAATGCCGAGGCCAGCGTGTGGATAAGCGATGGCTTGGGCACGTTTACTGTTGAGCCCGCCACAGGCGATGCCCCCCAGCGGGGCACGGTCATCAAGGCCTGGCTCAAGGACGATGCCGCCGAGTTTGCAGAAAAATTCCGTGTTGAATCTGTTATCCGCAAGCATTCGGCCTTTGTGCCGTTTCCTGTGCTGGTGGATGGCGAACGGGTCAACACCCAGCCTGCTTTGTGGCGCGAGCCCAAGTTTTCGGTCACCAAGGAACAGTATGATTCCTTCTATAAGGCACTGACCTACGATGCCAAGGAACCGCTGGACACCCTGCATCTTTCTGTGGATGCCCCCGTGCAGTTTAATGCCCTGCTGTTCACGCCCGATTCGGCACAGGATTTTTTTGGTGCCGACCGCGAATTCTGGGGCCTTGATCTCTATGCGCGCCGCGTGCTGATTCAGCACCGCAACAAAGAACTTGTGCCGGAATATCTGGCCTTTCTGAAGGGCGTGGTGGATACGGAAGACCTGCCCCTGAACATCTCGCGCGAGACGCTGCAAGAAAACGTGGTGCTGCGCAAGATCAGTCAGGTGCTGGTAAAACAGGCCCTTGGGCATCTTGAAAAACTGGCCAGGGACGATGCGGAAAAGTACAGTCGCTTCTGGAACCTGCACGGCAAGGTTTTCAAGCTTGGTTATCACGACTACGTCAACCGCGAGCGCATCTGCGGTCTGCTGCGCTTCAATTCGTCTACTCTGGCTGATGCCGATGCGCTCACCAGCCTCGACGAATACATGGCCCGTGCGCCCGAAGGGCAAAAGATCATCTGGTATGTGGCCGCGCCCAACCGTGAGGCGGCCCGCCTCAACCCGCACATGGAGCGCTTCCGCCGCAAGGGCATTGAAGTGCTGTGGCTCTACGAGCCGGTTGACGAATTTGTTATGGACAGCCTTGCCAAGTACAAGGAATGGGAATTCAAGTCGGTGGAAACAGCGGCGGACGACGCCCTGAACGAATTTGCCGACAAGGAGCAGCCCAAGAACGAGGCCGCAGCCCCGCTTTCAGAAGACGACAGCGCAAGCTTTGACGCCCTGATGGAAAGGATGAAGGCCATCCTGGGCGAAAAGGTCACGGATGTGCGTGTTTCGCACCGATTGGCCGACAGCCCCGCCGTGCTGGTTTCGGCCGATGGCGGCATGTCCTCATCCATGGAAAAGCTGCTCAAGGTCATGCAAAAGGATGACTCCATTCCCGTAAAGGTGTTGGAGGTCAACCGCGACCACCCGTTGCTGCGCAGCATGCTGCGTATCTATAAGGCCGATGCGGATGACAGGATTCTTGCCGACATGACCAGCCACCTCTTTGACGCCAGCCTGCTGCTGGACGGCTACCTCAAAGACCCTCAGGCTCTGGCCGCCCGTACTGGCAAGCTGCTTGAAGAAGCGGCTGCCTGGTACACAGAGGTGCGTAAAATATAGCTCACGTGCCATACCATACGGATACATAAATGAAATGAGGCCCCTGTGATCAGCAGGGGCCTCATTGTTTAGATTGGCAGCGGCTTTGGTTAGTACACGACGCTGTACGACATGACCTCTGGCCGATGGAAGAAAAATTCTACGCGCCTGTTCAGGGCGCGGCTTTGTTCGTCAATACCGGGCTTGAGGGGGCGCGTATCACCGTAGCTTACGGCACGCATGCGCGTGGGCTTGATGCCGTGGCTGGCAAGGTAGTGCACCATGGCCGAGGAGCGTGCGCCAGAAAGCTCCCAGGCAGAGGCATAGGGCGGCTTGGCTTCAGACGAATCGGCGTGACCGCGCACCACAAGGTACAGGTTGTATTCGTTCATGAGCTTAAGCACGGCTTCAAGCACCTTGGTGCCCTCGGGCAGCAGGTCTATGCTGCCGGGCTTGAACATGACGTCTGAATTGACGCGCAGCTGCACGCCTACATCGTCGGCGCTGATGCCCGACGAGTTCTGCGGCACGGCATCAGCCATGAGCATCTGCTTGATTTTTTGGGCAATGGCATAGTGCGACTTTTCAACTTCGTTGATCTTGAGGTCGCGCGCGTCGATTTTGTCCGTATTTTGAATAAACGGGTTGTTGGATATGGGGGATGTGGAGCTGGAGTCGAAATTGCGTTCGCCGCTAAAATACGCGGCAAGCCCCGCCTTGGTTTCCGGCGGAACCATGCTGAGGATCCACAGCAGAAGAAAGAAGGCCATCATGGCCGTTACAAAGTCGGCATACGCGACTTTCCATGCGCCGCCGCCCATAGGCTTCCTCCTTGCTGTAGTATTGTGTGCAGGGTTGCCTGCCTTGGGGCCAGTTCGTGCCAGCCCGCATGGCTTTCCACTGCCCCGAGCATATCAGGTTTAGGCGGTGGTGCAAAATGTCAGCCGCCGCCCCATGCCGGGGAGCAGCCAGCCCCGCACGGGGCTGCTAGCCGCTCTTGAGGCGTTCTTCCATTTCGGCAAACGAAGGCCGAAAGGGATAGGGTATGGCCCTGCGTCCGTATTCAACGGCGATCAGCGGCGTAGAGCCGCGAATGGCTGCCGCCACGGCTTCCTTGATGGCGTTGAAATAAAAATGCTCTTCGGCCACGTAGTTTTCGAGCTTGGCACCCATGGGGCCAAAGAGGCCATAGCAGGCAAGAATACCAAAAAACGTGCCGACAAGGGCTGCCGCAATATAGTGGCCCAAAACTTCCGGGGGTTCGTTGATCTTGCCCATAGCCAAAACAACGCCCAACACGCAGGCCACAATACCCATGCCCGGCAGCGATTCGGCCATGTGTGACACGGCGTGGGCAGGCAGAATGCCTTCTTCTTTCATGGTTTCGATATCCACGTCCATGAGGCTGTCAATATCTGCGGGGTCGCCAGTGGTCAGGTACACACGCAGAGTGTCGCCCACAAAGTTCACCAGTACGGTGTCTTTGGAAATGCTGGGATATTTGCTGAAAATAGGGCTGGACTCTGGCTTTTCAACGTCGCTTTCAATACTGATCACGCCCTCGCGGTGCATTTTGGAAAACAGCGCGTACAGCAGGGCAAGGGTTTCAAGGTAATGGTTTTTGCTGGAACCCGGGTCGGCAAACAGGTGCTTGAGGCTTTTGACAACCAGGCCAAAGGTGTACTTGGTCTGCGAACCAAAAAAGGCCCCAAGACCGCAACCCAAAATGATGATGAACTCGGCGGGCTGAAAAAGGATGCCCCAGTCGCCGTGGGCCATGGTGTAGCCCGTGCCGACCGAAGCCGCAACAATGACCAGTCCTATAAGTAAGTACATACTGCCGCCTGTTCTCTCATGCTATCCGTGTCGTTCGGTCAGCTGCGTGAAAGCTGGCCGTCCTTAAAACGCGGTAATGACCAGATATGTAGATGTGTAGTACATCAGTTCCGATGTCATACAGCTGTTCTTTCTGATCTTCTTAAAAGCTTAACGCCCACAATGCTAATAGCTTTAGCCCAAGGAGCTGAAAAGGCAAGCCCCGGTTCAAATTCGCGGGCCGTCAAGACAGCCCGCCAGTGGTTGGTTTTGCCGCAGATTGCGGTGGATCAGCGGCCCAGAATGCCGCGCACCAAACCGCCTGCTCCCTTGGCTGCGTCCTTTGTTGTACCGCCTGCCTGTTTGCCGGTATTTATAAGTGCGCCGGGCAGACTCTTGGCCATATCCAGAGCAAACTTGGGGTCAACCCCGTACGAAATATCGCTTAAGGGCCCCTTGGCCGTCACGGGAATGGTCAAGCCCATTGTTTTGATATCCATGGCCGCGTCAATGTTCTGCCGAGGCAGACTTATGCGGGCCTTGCCCGCAGCGTTGAGGCTCGACGATGTCACAGTTATGGGAGCCGCGTTGATTTCGCCGTTTTTGGCGGTAAAGGGGGCGCGGGCCAGGTCGAAACGGTCGGGCAGCGGCCCGCCCTTGCCAGCAAGCGGGGGCAGACTTTTGCCAAGCTCGGCCATGGCCGGAACGTGCAACTGGCGAATTTCAATAAGGCCACGGCCCGAAAGGCTCTGGCGCATCTCGGCAGTCCCGCCGCAGTTCATGGTCAGGTCTGTGTCCAGCATGGCAAGGCCATCCACGGTGCGGCCCTTGCCAAGGGCCACCAGCAGCGGTCCCAGGTCAACATCGGCCGCAAGGGCCTTGATGGTGCAGGTTTCGTTGGCCATGTTCACGCTGCCTGTGGCCTTGATGCTGCCACCGCTACCAAGGCTGGCAGCAAGTGAATTGAGCGTGTAGCGGCCTTTTTCGCCTTTCAGGGCCACGGCAATATCCTTGACCTGCAAGCCGCCCTTGCTGATGGCCGCAACCTTGGCGCGAATGTCGAGGCTGGGCATCTTTTGCGCTGCTGCTGCATCGGGCTTGCCCGTCTTTTTGGCGTGCGCGGCGTCGGCCTCACTCATGGGGCCCTTGCTGGCCTGGGATTTGGCGTCTTGAGCCTTGTCCTCAGCAGCGGGGGTATCCGCCGTAGACAGGTAGGGCAAAAGGTTGATGACACCGGCCTGAATATCTGCGGTTATGCCCAGCGGAGCGTCAGCCGGAAATTCAAAACGCAGCCCGCCTCGCAGCGAAATGTCGTCCACCTGCAACTGCATCTGGTTGAGATTTAAGGCATTGGGAACGTAGCGCAGCATGGTTCTGAAGCGCAGTTCGTCCTTGCCAGCAACTGCCTTGAATTTATGACCAGCAAGGGCTGCCATTTTTTGGGGCGAGCCTTCAACTTCCAGCGAACCGTTGAAGGTGGGTGCGCCCAGCGCCGCCTCGCCCGATATGGTCATGCGGGCCTGAGGCGTGTTGAGAATTGCTCTGGTCAGTTGCAGGTGCAGATCGGTGAGCCGCAACGTACCCTCGCAGGTGAGTTGCAGGGGGCCAGCCTCCTTGGGCAGCGCACCTGTCAGCGGGGTAACGGTCAGCGCAGTCTGCCTGAAAAGCAGCTGCGGTGGCGCATAGCGCAGTCGGGATGTGAAGGCCAGTGTGCCCGACATGTTGGCAGGCACGTTGGTGGCCCGTGTGTCGGCCTTTGCGCTTGCAGTTACCTGTTTGTTGCCAAGGGCAAAGGAAAAGTCGCACTGCACCGTGGCCTCTTGCCCGATGCGCAGGTTTTCTACCGAAAGATTGACGTTATTGATGTGCAGGGTTTGCCCCGCAGCGCTTGTAAAGTTGACAGAACCCTGGCGCAGCACAAGGCGTTTGAGCTCAATGGGCAGGTTGCCCGGTTCCGCAACGGGTTGGGCCGCAGGTGCGGGCTGCTCGGCGGCTGCGGATTCCGTTTTTGCCGCGTCTGTTTTGCCAGTGCCGGATTTGGCGGCATTGGGTTTGGACGCAGCGGGCTTGGGCGTGTCAGCCTTGGTCTGCTCTGGCGCGGGTTGCGCAGTTGCGGGGGATTTTCTTTCGCGAATTTCGACAACAGGGCTGTCGAGGCGAATTTCACGCACCACCACATTGCCGGTGAGCAACGGGCTCAGTTCCAGCTGGGCCATGCCGCTTTTGACAGCAATGGCCACGCCCTGGGCGTCATCGGCATTGCCCCAGTGGGCCTGTCCAAAGTGCACGCCGGGAGGAAAAAAGGAAATTCCTGGCGGAGTGTCAAACTTCAGCGGTTGGCCGGTGGCCTTGGCTGTGGCATCGGCTATCTGCCGCACCACAAAGTCCGTATCCACACGGCTGATCAGTATGACCGCCGCCACTGCCAGCACGGCAATGCTGCCCAGAATCCATATAAACATGCGTTTCATTGAATCTCCGCTGGTATTCGCGGCCCAGGCGGCCGCGTAAACCGACCGCGCCTTTTGGCAGCGGGGTATGGATATGACCACCGTTTCTTTTATACGTAAAGCCCGCGAGCAGTGCAAGGCGAACAAGACACTGCACGACACGTCTGGCTTCTGGGGTGTGTGAGTCGCGGTTGCGGTTGCGCCGTGCAAGCCATATATTGCCCAAAACACGGCAAAATAGTCATCAATGTCAGCGGCCAGAGCCGCAGGCGCGAGGGGGAAGTATCCGCATGGGGCTCAAAAAATTGCAACCGTCTGCCAGCGGGCAAGGGCACGCCCAGCCATCTCGCCAGTCATCTGTCCAGCCACCTGCCTTGATGGTTCAGGGAACCTGCTCCAATGCGGGCAAAAGCCTGTTGGCCGCAGCCTTGTGCCGCCTGTTGGCCCGTCGTGGCCTGCGGGTTGCGCCTTTCAAGGCGCAGAACATGGCCCTCAATTCCTTTGTGACCAGTGACGGCAAGGAGATGGGCCGCGCGCAGGTTTTACAGGCCGCAGCCTGTGGTCTTGCGCCTGATGTGCGTATGAACCCGGTGCTGCTCAAGCCCACCTCCAACACCGGGTCACAGGTGATTGTGCTGGGCGAGCCAGTGGGGCAGATGCGCGTGGGCGAATACCTGCGCTACAAGCCCACAGCCTGGAAGGCCGTGCGCAGGGCCTACGACAGCCTGGCCGCAGGCATGGACGTGATGGTGCTTGAAGGCGCGGGCAGCCCCGCAGAGATCAACCTCAAGGCTCACGACATTGTAAACATGCGCATGGCCCGGCACGCGGGGGCTCTGGTGGCCCTGGTGGCCGATATTGACCGGGGTGGCGCGTTTGCGGCCCTTGCGGGTACAATGGCCCTGCTGACCCGCGCGGAGCGCTGCAGGGTTGGTGGTTTTATTCTCAATAAATTTCGTGGCGATGCCAGCCTGCTTGATCCGGCTTTGGCAATGTTGCAGCGGCGTACGGGCAAACCGTTTTGGGGCGTTGTGCCCATGCTGGAAAACCTGCGCCTTCCTGAAGAAGATTCCGTAAGCTTCAAGCAGGGGCTGACACCAGGGCTGCATGCCGGGGGGCACGCAGACCCGGCAGAAGCCGGACTGCTGGATATAGTGGTTCCAGACCTGCCGCATCTGAGTAACGCCACAGACCTGGATGCCCTGCGCGACGAACCGGGCGTGCGGCTGCGTATTGTGCGCAGTGCCGAGCACTGGGGCGCGCCGCATGCCGTTATTTTAGCGGGCAGCCGTAATACGGTGGATGATCTGCGCTTTTTGCAGCGCAGCGGGCTGGCACAGTGCGTGCGCGACTTTGCCTGCCAGTGTCAGCAGCTGGGGCGCGGGGCAGTGGTTGGCATTTGCGGGGGATTGCAGATGCTTGGCGCTGAAATTGCCGATCCTCTGGGGCTGGAAGAAGGCGGCTGCGAGCCGGGGCTCGGCCTGTTGCCTCTGGGCACAAGACTGCTGGCCGCCAAGCGGCTGCGCCGCACCTGTGGATGGGCACATCCTTGCCTTACGGGGCTGGAGCGGCAGTCTGTGTGCGGGTACGAGATCCACCACGGGCAGACCGCCCTTGTGTCTGTGGATATTTCGCCAGATTTGCCAGCCGGGGCAAAGACGTCTGTGCGCGTTGTCATGGCAGACAGCGAGGAGCAGCCCCTTGGCTGGGGTCTTTGCGACGCGCAGGGCCGTGCTCGGGTATGGGGCAGCTATCTGCACGGCCTTTTTGATGTGGACGGCTTTCGCCACGCATTTTTGCAAAGTCTGCGGCACGATGCCGGCTTGCCCGCCGCACCGCTGGCAAGCTACGGCCTTGGGCCAGAGCTGGACAGACTGGCCGACGCAGTGGAGGACGCACTGGACATGCCCGCCATCCTCGCCCAACTGGGGCTGGCCTGACCACTGGCCCGCGCACGAGGCTGACCACTGGCTGCAAACAGGGTTTAGCGTGTTCTGAACACTTATGCGTGCAGTTCTGCTGGCTTGGGGGCCTTGCCCTTCCACTGGCTCAGCAGTATGCCCAGCACAATGAGCAGCGCGCCGCCGTATTGGGCCCGCAGCAGTTGTTCGTCCAGCAGGGCAACGCCAAAGAGCAGGGCAAAAACGGGAATAAGGTTGGTATAGGCCGCCGCGCGCCCGGCAGAAAGCCGCTTTACGCCAAAGTTGTACAGGCCGTATCCGGCAAAGGTAACAATGCCGCCAAGGTACAGCAGGCATGCCCAAGGGGCCCAGGCGGGGAATGTTCTGCCCAGGCTCACATAGGCATCTGGCTCAGGTATTGTAAGGGCCAGCAGGCAAAAAAAGATCATGCCCACAAAGGACTGCACCGCAGTAATGCACAGGGCGCTGTATTGGGTAGAGAGGTGGCGGGCCAGCACGGTGTATCCGGCGGCGCAACACATGGCGATTGCTTCAAAAATATTTCCCAGCAGGGGGTTGGTGGCCTTGTCGTCGGGCACTGCGGCAAGGGTCAGCCATGTGACACCGCAAACTGCCAGCAAAAACCCCAGCCACATGCGCAGGCCCGCACGTTCGCGCAGGATGGCAAAGGCCGCTGCGGCCACCAGCAGGGGTAGCAGCGAGGTGATCATGCCTGCCTGAGAGGCGGTGGTAAGCCGCAGGGCGTGTGTTTCAAACAAAAAAAACAGGCAGGGTTCGCACAGAGCCATGAGCACCAGGCTTCCCCAATGTCCGTGCTGCTTCAGTTCGCGCCAAAGGCTCGGGCACAGGGGCAGAAAAACCACACAGGCCACAAGCATGCGCCCCGCCATGGTTTGCAGGGGGCTCAAGGTCGACAGGGCAATGCGCAGCACAACAAATGTTGAGCCCCAAAAGGCCATGGCTGTCAGCAGGGCCATGTGGGGCAGCAACCTGGGAGCGGTGGGGGGCATGGTGTTTATTCGGGTTCTCCAGAATGGTCGCGGATGATTTTTGCCGCAGCCTATGGTAAGAAGTTCAATACTTCAAGAGAGGGGCGTAGTTGGAGTTGCGCAGGGTGGCGGCCTGTTGGCTATGTGGTGGGCGAAAGGCGGGGCTTTTTGTTTGCGGGAGCATGAAGCATGAGTATCAGAACCATTATCAAGACTTCCAACCTCGCGCAGCTTCTGCTTCTTTTGCTGTTGGGGCTTTGCCTTGTGGCTTTTGGCCGAGGCCTGCACGAAAGCAAAAGGATGCTCGAAAATTATTACGAGCTTGATTCCCTGCTGCTGGATGTGGAAAACAACGCCCGCCAGTGCTATGAGGAAGCCCACGCCTTTATTTTTACCGGCAGCGCCGAGCGCTACGCCAACTGGCAGATTCTGAGCCAGATCCGCGCAGGATCCGCGCAGGAAGTTGCCACGCGCGGTGTTTCTTTTGAAGAAACCGCGCGCCGCATCAATCTTTCTGCTGGTGTACAGGCGCAGGTGCAGTATCTGCTGGTGCAGCGCAAGCACCTCGATTCCCTGCTCGATACTGCCGTAACCATGGCACTGGGCAACAGCGGCCCCCCGCACTGGGACAGGGACGGCCTTGACCTGCGCAGTGCGCAGACCTGGGCCGACAGGGTAAACCTGGACAGCGAAGTGCAGCAGGTTCTGTTCAGCGTCCAGGCGTTGCGTGAATCGCAATATCGCAGTTTTCTTGACCAGATAGGCCTGCACGAAGGCCCGCTTGAGCAGATGGTCTGGGCCATGGCGGTGGCCTTGCTGGCACTGGCCGCCAGTGCTGTGATAAATATCTATATTTTTCAGAAGCGTGTGGCCCAGCCCCTTGGCGAGGTCAGCCACTATGCCGAGGGCGTGGCCGAGGGCGGCGATCCCGCGCCGGTGATGATACGGCATCAGGACGAGCTTTCCAGCATGTTTGAAGCCTTGCAGCGCATGAAGGCGACCCTGTTCACGCGTATACGCGAGCTTAAAGAGGCCGAGCGGCGCGCCCGTAAAAGCAAGCAGCAGGCCGTACTTGCCAGGGCACAGGCCCTTACCTCACTGGAACTGGCCCAAAAGGCCTCGCACGTGCAGGAAGATTTTTTGCGGCGCATGAGCCACGAAATACGCACGCCGCTCAATGCCATCATCGGCATGAGCTACCTGAGCCTTCAGGCTGGCCCCACCGGGGTGCAGCGCGACTATATTTCGCAGATCAACAAGGCGGGCAGCGTGCTGCTCGACATGGTCAACCGTATCCTTGATTTTTCCAGCGCCAACGAGGGGCTGTTGCGGCGCGAAAGCCGCGCCTTTCAGATGCCGCGCCTTTTTGAGCTTTTGCGGCAAAGCGTGGCTGGCAGCGCCCTTGAAAAACAGTTGGAGCTCAACTTTACCATTGATCCCGCTGTTCCGGCGGTCATCGAGGGTGACGAGCGCCATCTGGAAGAAGTGCTGCGCATACTTCTGGACAATGCGGTCAAGTACACCCGCACCGGATCGGTTGAGTGCAGCGTGCAATATGCGCAGGATGACGGGGGCAGCGACATATGTCGTCTGCTTTTTGTGGTGGCCGACAGTGGCCCAGGCATGGATGCCGCCCTTAGGGAAAAGCTGTTTGAACCCTTTGCCCTTGGCGATGAATCGTTGACCCGTTCCAGCAGCGGCCTTGGACTTGGGCTGGCCCTGGCGCGTCAACTGGTAGACCTGCTGGGGGGCGAACTTTGTGTGGCAAGTTCGCCGGGCAAGGGAAGCCGTTTTTTCTTTGAAATTCCGCTAGGGCTCGTGCAGCAGACGGGCACGCTTGAAACCTCGCCTGCCCAGGAAGCCCAGGAAGCCGTAGACAGCATATTCAACCCCGCCGATACGCAGCAGCGCACGGTTCTGGTGGTTGAAGACAACGAAATCAACGCCCAGATTGCCAGCGAACTTCTGCTTCAGGCCGGGCTTGCCGTGCGTGTGGCGTCCAACGGCTTGGCCGCTGTGGATGAGGTGCGCGCGGGCGGCGTGGATCTGGTGATCATGGATGTGCAGATGCCTGTTATGGATGGGCTGGAAGCCACCACCCGCATACGCGAGCTGGGCTATAGCCCGGAAAATCTGCCCATTCTGGCCATGACCGCGCACACAGACGCAGCATCGCGCCTGGACGGCAAAAACGTGGGCATGAACGACTATCTCACCAAGCCCGTTGACCCCGCAGCCCTGTATGCTGCGCTGGAACGCTGGCTGCCGGGCGGGCTGGAACACAATCCTCTTGCGCAAAATGCCGAGCCGGAACATGTCGCGGCTGGAGAAAACGGCGGCAACGAGCTGGACGTGATGCGTGATTCTGCGGCTGCCATTGCCGAGCCGGAATGCCCTGCTGTCAATGTGGAAGCGGGGCTTGCCACGGTTGGCGGCAACCATGATCTGTACCGCGAGCTGCTGTTGCGTTTTGTGGACCATTATGGCGACAGCGCACGGGAATTGCGCGGGCTGCTGGCCTGTGGCGATCTGCGCGGTGCGGCGCGTCTGGCGCACACCGTCAAGGGCGTTGCCGCCAATCTGGGTGTGGAGCGCGTGTGCCGCCTCACCCGGCGCATGGAAAATGCCCTGCCCATAACCCCGCCCAGCGAAAGCCTCATGGACGAATTTGAAGAAAGCATGAATGAGGTTCTGCTGCGGGTGCGCTGCCTTGAGGGCATGGGCAGCACGGCCACCGCCGGAACCCTTCACCTGGACGAAGAACACCGTGAGGGGCTGCTGGCCCTGCTGGCCGAACTGCCGGAGCTTATGGAAACAGACTGGGGCAATGCAGAAAGTTCGCTGGAGCACTTCCTCCCCTTTGTAGATGGCACTCCCTACGCAGAAGACCTTTCTGCCATTCTTGCCTCGGTAAAGGACTTTGACAACGGGGCGCTACAGGGGCAGGCCGCAGCCCTGCGACTCCGATTGCGAGGCGAGAATGCATGAAAGTAGTATTCTGCCTGGATGACAAGATACAGTACCTGACCCTGCTCAAGGTGGCGGTGCGCTCGCTTCGCGCCGTACAGGGGCAGCACGCCCCGTGCCTGTGCGTGTATGCAGGTCAGGATGCTGCCCTGCTGGCCGAGCTGGAGGCAGAGAACATACCCGTGGCGCGCTATACGCCGCAGCTTGATCCCCGTGGTTTTACGCCCTTGGGGCAGGCCTGCGCCGGGTGTTTTCTCAAGCTTGAGCTGGCCCTTGTGCCAGAGCTTGCCCAAGATGGCCGCGTGCTTTACTGCGATACCGACGTGCTTTTTTACCGCCCCGTGGACGAGCTGTTTGCGCAGCAGCCACCCTATGTGGGCATGGCCAGAGAGTACACAGCGCCGTTTTTTCACCAGCATCAGCAGCTTTCGTATGAGTTTCGCGGTGCGCGCTACACTGTGCCCTTGCCCTTTCCCATCTGGACATATTCCAGCGGCGTGGCCCTGTTCAACCTGGATAGACTGCGCAGGCGCGACTTTATCGGGCATTTTATGGCATTTTGTCAGCAAAACGAGTCGCGCATCGGCAACCTTGACCAGTCATTGATAAATTATTTTTTCGGCAAGCGTATTACCCGGCTGGATGACTGCTGGAACTGCCCCCCCTACCGCATGGAATGCAGAAATGAGGCGCATATTGTGCACTTTCACGGC
Organism: Deltaproteobacteria bacterium; assembly: GCA_009929215.1. Classification (GTDB taxonomy): domain Bacteria; phylum Desulfobacterota; class Desulfovibrionia; order Desulfovibrionales; family Desulfovibrionaceae; genus Desulfovibrio. The sequence continues at coordinate 16,578 of SAAX01000005.1, forward strand.
CCCAAACCGTGGGAGCAGAAAAAAACAAACCTCAAGGACCTGCTCATTAACCATTATAGCTACATGCGCGGTCTTTGGCTGGACTATCTGCGCCCCGAAGAGCGCGCGCTTGTGGAATCATGGTTTTAGCGGGGTAGCGGCCCGAATTTGCACATAACCATGAAGTATTTTGTGCATTGGCCGATAAGTGAGAAAGCCGGGCCTGACAGGCAGCAATATATGCGCCAGGCCCGTTGTGGATAACAGGTGAAAAGTCGCCGCAACTGCGGCGGTTTGTGGGCCGAAACGCCCCTCATACCATGGAGGCCATCCCATGACGGATACAATGGACGCGGTGCAGACGCCAACGCTTGATACGTTTCAGGGCACTGGCCAGGAACATGAGGGCGATCTGCTCCAGCTGGTCACCTTTCGCATTGGCGACGAAGAGTTCGGGGTCGATATCCTCTCGGTTCAGGAAATCATCCGGCTCATGCAGATTACCATGGTTCCTCATGCCGCCTCCTTCATCGAGGGCGTCATCAACCTGCGCGGCAAGGTTATTCCTGTTGTCAACATGCGCACGCGTTTCCATCTGCATCCGGTGGAACACGACGCCAATACGCGCATTGTGGTGATGGAATTCAACCAGAAAATCGTGGGCTTTCTTGTGGACGGTGTTTCAGAGGTGCTGCGCATCCCCGCATCTACCGTAGAGGCCCCGCCGCCTGTGGTGTGCGGCATTGGCTCGGAGTACATCAGGGGCGTGGGCAAGCTTGAAGGCCGCCTGCTCATTCTGCTTGACCTCGACACGTTATTGAGCGACATGAACGCCGATGCGGGTTAGCATGGCGGCCAGGCGCGCACCCCTGAATCTGTACGGACGGCGGGTTTTTTAAAGCCCCGGAGCCTGCGGTTTTTTTGAGTGACGACGCGCAGCCTGAAGCCAACGCCAGCCGGGGGTGTCTGTTTGCCCCGGTTATGCCGCCGCAGCAGGAGGCCTTATGTCCATGCGTCTTTCTCGTTCCGTTGTGGGTGAAGCTGAAGCCCGCGCCGTTAGCCGCGTTATTATTGAAGACGGCTATCTTGGCATGGGCAACGAAGTGCGCCTTTTTGAAGAAGAAGTGGCGCAGTACCTTGGCGTAAAGCCAAGTCAGGTTATTACCGTCAATACAGGCACAGCGGCCCTTCATCTGGCTGTGGACGCCGTTGCCGCGCAGAGCAACGTCAGCGGCACACCCGAAGTTCTCGTTCCCTCGCTTACCTTTGTGGCGTCTTTTCAGGCCATTACCGCTGCCGGCTGCACGCCGGTGGCCTGTGATGTGCTGGCCGATACCGGCACCATTGATCTTGCCGATGCCGAGCGCCGTTTGACCCCCCGCACCATCGCCATCATGCCCGTGCACTATGCCAGCAACCCCTGGCAGCTCGACGCCATCTACAGCTTTGCCCGTGAAAAAAGCCTGCGTGTGGTGGAAGACGCCGCCCATGCCTTTGGCTGCAAAAGCCACGGGCGCAAGATCGGCAGCTTTGGCGACATGGTCTGCTTCAGCTTTGACGGCATCAAAAATATCACCTGCGGTGAGGGCGGTTGCCTGGTGGCCTTTGACGAGGAAGCAGGGCAGCTGGCTTCTGACGCCCGTCTGCTTTCTGTTGCCAACGATGCGCAAAAGCGCTTTACGGGTGGCCGTTCGTGGGATCCGGATGTCAAACGTCAGGGCTGGCGCTACCACATGAGCAACATCATGGCCGCCATTGGCCGGGTGCAGCTTTCGCGCCTTGAGCCGGAATTCATACCGGCCCGCCGCGCGCTGACCGCCATTTATGAACAAAGGCTGGCGGGTGTGGATGGTCTGGCCCTGCTGCACACTGATCCGCAGGATTTTGTGGTGCGCCACATCATGCCGGTGCGTGTGCTGGGTGGCCGCAAGGACGTGGTAAAGGAATTTTTGGCCGCGCGAGATATCCCCTCGGGCGTACACTACAAGCCCAACCATCTGCTGAGCTGCTTTGGCGGTGGTGCGCAGTCGCTGCCCGTGACCGAGCAGCTCTACGCCGAGCTGGTAACCCTGCCCCTGCACCCTGGCCTGAGCACTGAAGACGTGGAGAGCGTGTGCGACGCGCTGGTTGCCGCACTGAAGTAAGCGCCGCCCCAACAGGCGGAGACTGCCGTGGCTAGCGGCTGGCAGAGCATGCCCGGCTGGACGGCAACTGTGGCCCTGGTGCGCGGCATTCTTGCCAAACGCTGGGTTCGCTTTGGCATTGTGGGCGGTGCGGCCTCGGTAAGCTATTTTCTGCTGGGGTTGCTGTTTGTCAGCGTGCTGGGCCTGCCCACACTGGCGGGCAATGCCCTGGCCTATGCGCTCAGTTTTATTGTATCCTATCTTGGGCAATGCCTGTGGACGTTTCGCGCTGCCGATGCGGGCGCAGGCATTGCCACCCACCGCACCATGCTGCCGCGTTTTGCGGCAACCCAGGCCGTGGGCCTGTGCTGCAATTCTGCCATTGTCTGGCTGCTCATGCAGGTGGGCGTGCCCTATGCCTGGGCCATGCCCGTTGCCGTGCTGCTTGTGCCGGTTATGGTCTATGTGCTGTGCAAGGTGTGGGTCTTCAAGAAGCAGACCTCCTTTGTTCAGTCCGAAGCAGTGCCCCCGGCGCAGCAGCCAGCCGCCCAACACCCCGCACGCAACGAGGATAATGCATGAACGCTCCCGCTGTTTCGGTTATCATGAACTGTCTGAACAGCTCGCGCGACCTGCGCGAGGCTATGGACAGCCTCATGGCCCAGACCTTTACGGATTTTGAGGTTGTTTTTTGGGACAACTGCTCGACAGACGAAAGCCCGGCCATTGCCCAGAGCTATGGTGATAAGGTGCGCTACTTCAGGGGTGAGAGCATCGTGCCCTTGGGTGAGGGGCGCAATCTGGCACTGGCGCAGGCGCGGGGGCGGTATCTGGCCTTTCTCGATTGCGACGATCTGTGGAAGCCCACCAAGCTTGAGCGGCAGGTGGCCCTGTTTGAGGCCAACCCCCGAGTGGGGCTGGTGTGCACCGATACGGAAATTTTTGATGGCAAGCGGGTGTTCAAGCGACTGTTTGCCGAAACCTCGCCCCAAAGGGGCATGGCATTTGCCGCGCTGATGCAACGGCAGTGGATATCCATGTCTTCGGCCATGGTCAGCCGCGAGGCACTGACCAGCCTTTCGGCAGAAAAAATTTCTTCCGGCCAGGGCATCAACGGGGGCTGGTTTGACCAGAGCCTCAACGTGTGCGAGGAGGCCGACGTCTTTTATAGAATCGCCCACGACTGGCAACTGGACCATGTGGATGAGCCCCTCACACTCTGGCGAGTACATGGGGGCAATACAACATTCAGGAAATTTAGCCAATTTGCAGACGAAACACTGCGAATTCTTGAAAAGCATCGCTTGTTGTATCCTGGTTATGATCTGGAATATGCTGATATTGTAGCGTTGATGACCCGCAGGGCTGGCTTTCAGAAAGCTGTAGCTCTGTGGCGAGAAGGTCATAACAGTGCCGCCCGTGACATTATACGTCCGTGGCGCAACAGTGGCCTTAAATACAGGCTCTTTTGGTTTGCAAGTTACCTGCCGGGAATTTTTTTTGACATTGCAGCCCGCCTGTATTTCGCGCTACCAGCCAATTTGCGACAGTAACATTGAGTTTTGTATCGTCTAGATACGAAAAATGTATTGTTTTTGTGGTTGAAAGGTTATATTCGCTCTCAATGGTCTTAGTGGGGGATATGGTGGGATACTTGGGTCGCACGGAAGGGACCTCCGCACTGCCAATGCCCCCGGTAACACATAACAGTTGAGGGTCTGTTATATGGCTTGGACACAAGTGTATGATCCGGTTGGTGGAGCTGTGGTTTCCGCCCTGCTGGCAGGTATCCCCCTGATCAGCCTTTTTTACATGCTGGCTGTGCGTCGTGCGAAGGGGCACTACGCTGCGGCTCTGGCAGTAACACTTTCTTTCATTCTGGCTGTGGCCGTGTGGGGTATGCCCTTTGGCACTGCCCTGGGCGCGCTGAGCTATGGTGCCGCCTTCGGCCTCTTCCCCATCGTCTGGATCGTTATTACGGCGGTCTGGGTGTACAACATGACCGTAGAATCGGGCGAATTTGAGTACATCAAAGAATCGCTCGCCCGTCTTACGGATGACCGTCGCCTTCAAGCCATCTTTATCGCCTTTGCCTTTGGTTCCTTCATTGAAGGTACCGCTGGCTTTGGCACGCCTGTGGCAATCACCGCCGCCATGTTGGTGGGCTTGGGCTTTCGGCCCCTGTATGCCGCCGGTATTTGTCTGATCGCCAACACCGCCCCTGTGGCCTTTGGTGCCATTGGTATCCCGATCATCGTCGGCGCTCAGGTTTCTGGTCTTTCTGAAATGCACGTGAGCCAGATCGTGGGCCGTCAGCTGCCCTTCCTGTCCATCTTGGTTCCCATGTGGCTTTGTGTGGTCATGTGCGGTTTCAAGCGTGCCATGGAAGTGCTGCCCGCCATTCTTGTGGCAGGCGTGAGCTTTGCCGGTTCGCAGTTCCTGTTTTCCAACTACCACGGCCCAACCCTGCCCGATATCATGTCGGCCCTGGTTACCATTATAGCCATGGTGCTGTTGCTGCGCGTGTGGAAGCCCAAGACCATCTGGCGTTTTGAAGGTGAAAAGGAAACCGCGTTGAGCGGCTCTGCCCCCGCTGCGGGTGTTGTGCTGCGTGCCTGGCTGCCCTACATCATTCTGGCGGTCATGGTGTTTTTGTGGGGTCTGCCCCAGTTCAAGAGCATCCTGAACGGCGTGCCCGGCTCGGTACTCAAGTTCTCCTGGCCAGCTCTTGACGGCATGGTGCACAAGGCTGCCCCCATTCTGGCCGCTGGCAAGGATCCCAACTACGCAGCCGTGTTCACGTTCAACTGGCTCTCTGCCGGTGGCACGGCCATTCTGCTGGCTGGCTTCTTCTCTGTGCCTTTCATGCCTGGTTACTCGTTCGGCAAGGCCGTCAGCTGCCTGTTCCGTACCATTCACCAGCTGCGCTTCCCCATCATGACCATCGCCATGATCCTGGGTCTGGCCTACCTCATGAACTTCTCCGGCATGAGCTCCACCCTGGGTATCGCCTTTACCCTGACCGGCCCCCTGTTCCCGCTCTTCTCGCCCGTTCTGGGCTGGCTGGGCGTGTTCCTGACCGGTTCGGACACTTCTTCCAACGCCCTGTTCTGCGGTATGCAGCGCTCGACGGCCGAAGTGGTGGGCATGGATCCGGCTCTGGCCGTTGCCGCCAACTCATCCGGTGGTGTTACCGGTAAGATGATTTCGCCCCAGTCCATCAGTGTGGCAACCGCTGCCACCAATCTGGTTGGCCACGAAGGCGACCTGTTCCGCTTTACGCTTGGGCACAGCTTGGCCATGACGGCCTTTATCTGCGCTCTTACCTACCTACAGTCTAACGTGCTGCATTGGATGCTGCCGTAACAGTGGTTTTCCTTCCGTAATGTGACGCCGCCCCGCAAGGGGCGGCGTTTTTGGTTATGTGGGGTATTCCCGCCTTGCAGGCGGCCCGTGCATAAAGCTCCGTAAAGCCCTACAGGCTGTGCCTTCTGGCCCATCTTGCCAGTCAGGCGCGCGTGCTTTATTGTGCGCTGCAATGCTTGGAGGATACATGGATTCGCAGCAGGTTACTCTCTCTACGACCATCAAGTCGCTGGGCCTTGTGTTTGGCGATATCGGCACAAGCCCCATTTACACGCTGGCCGTTATCTTCTTGCTCACAGAGCGCACGGAAGCCCATTTTATCGGCATATTATCGCTGATTATCTGGACATTAGTGCTGCTGGTGACTATGGGCTATGCCTGGCTTGCCATGAGTCTGAGCAAGGGCGGCGAGGGCGGCACCATTGTGCTGCTCTCAATCCTGCGCCCGCTGCTCAAATCCACCAAAAAGATAGGCGTGGCCTCTGTGATGGCATTTGTGGGGGTTTCGCTGCTCATTGGCGATGGCGTCATTACGCCCGCCATATCCATACTTTCTGCTGTGGAAGGCCTTACCCTTGTTCCGGGGCTTGAGGACACGCCCAAGGGCATAATTGTGGGCCTTGCCCTGTCGCTCACAGTGGTGCTTTTTGCCGTGCAAAGACGTGGCAGTGGTGCTGTATCGGGCGTTTTTGGCCCCATTATGGCCGTGTGGTTTGGTACGCTGGCTCTGTCGGGCTGTGCTTCCATTGTGCAGACTCCACAGGTTCTCAAGGCGCTGAACCCCTGGTATGCCGTAGAATTCATGCTCCACAACGGCTTTGCGAGCTTTTTTGTGCTCTCCGAGGTCATACTGTGCGCCACGGGCGGCGAGGCTCTGTATGCCGATATGGGGCACATGGGCCGCAAACCCATTATCGCCGCATGGTGCATTGTGCTTGTGGCTCTTGTGGCCAGTTACATGGGGCAGACCTCCTTTCTTATCCGTAATCCTGGTGCGGAAAACGTGCTGTTTGAGATGATCAACAGTCAGGCGCAATTTCTTTACGTTCCCTTTCTAGTGCTGTGCCTCATTGCTACGGTCATCGCATCGCAGGCGCTCATCAGCGGCCTGTTTTCCATCATGTACCAGTGCATGGCCACCCATATCATGCCCTTGTTCAAGGTAGATTATACCTCCAAGGAGATGCACTCGCAGATATACATAAATTCTGTGAACTGGGGGCTTTTTGTTGCTGTGGTATGCGCCATCTGCGGATTTGGCGAATCACACAAGCTGGCCGCCGCTTATGGGCTGGCGGTTACGGGAACCATGACCATAACCGGCACATTCATGGTATGGATATTCCACCTGCAAGGGCGCAACATAAAGGCGGTGTTTGCCGCGATCATCTGGGTGCTGGATTTTACCTATCTGCTTGCGAATCTGTATAAATTTCCGCACGGTGGGTATTGGTCCATTCTTATATCGCTTATTCCGCTTTCGGTCATACTGATCTACACACAGGGGCAAAAGGCCGCCTATCAGCGCATGCGCCCCATGGGCAAGGAACAGTTTTTGAAGAAATTTACCGAGGAAAAAGCCCACGGGCACACCATACGCGGAACGGCGATTTTCTTTTTGCGCAGTCTGGACAAGGTTTCACCCTATATTGTCAAAACCATGTTCAGCAATGGCATTATCTACGAGCAAAACATCATGCTGTGCATGTCGCGCACCTACGAACCCACGGGCGTGGTGTGGCGTTTTGCCGAGGATCCGGCTGAGGGCATTCGTGTTTTTGAAGTATCTGCCGGTTACATGGAAGTGGTGGACATTGACCACATCATGAATGAGGCTGGCATTAAGGCGCGGGTCATCTTTTATGGCGTGGAGGACATTCTTACCACTTCGCCAGTGTGGCGCATCTATGCCGTGATCAAAAAGATGGCACCTTCGTTTGTGCAGTTTTATAAAATGCCGATTCATGCGGTGCACGGGGTCATCAGTCGCATCGACATGTAACGGCCGCACATATAAACAGGGGGCAGGGCTATGCTGAGGGCACTCCTTTTAAATGGTAGTTTGCTGCTTTGTCTGTGTCTTGGTGCAGGGCTGTACGGCTGTGCGGTGCAAGAGCGGCCCCCTCTGTCGTTTGATGACCAGCAGGCGCTTGCTGCCGACAGGCAGTGCCGCGCCGATGCCACGCAGATGAACAATGAGTGGCGGGGCAACACCAGCTATTTTCCCTGGCGGTCGTATTACGATATGTGCATGCGGCGGTTTGAAGTAACCGACGAGCAAATGCGCAGGCTGCATTTGCCCTAGCATGCAGGAATGCATGGTGCCGGGCAGAGAGATTTGCCAGCTGCCCGTCGTCCGCAGGCCCGGCGCTCGTCTGGCCCCTTGGCTGAGTGGTGTCGGGGCGCTTTGATGTGTGTTTTCAGCCTTTGTTTTGATTTTTATGTATATGTGTTTGTCCGAGCGGTCACAACGCATATGGGGGCAATCTGGGCGCGAATTGGCATGGCTTACATCTGCGATGAAAAATAAAGAAGGGGTGCCCGTTACGGACACCCCTTTTCTCATTTCTCTGTATGAAAAGCAGTTATTCGTCGCCCACCTTAAGGGCAGCCAAAAACGCTTCCTGCGGCAGCTCCACGTTGCCCATGCGCTTCATGCGCTTTTTGCCTTCCTTCTGCTTTTCAAGCAGCTTGCGCTTACGGGTGATGTCGCCGCCGTAGCATTTGGCGGTCACGTCCTTGCGGAAGGCAGAAACGGTTTCGCGGGCAATGATTTTTTGCCCAATGGCCGCCTGAATGGCCACCTGGAACAGCTGGCGCGGAATACTGCGCTTGAGCTTGAGTGCCAGGCCACGGCCATAGGTATAGGCCCGGTCGCGGTGCACGATGACGGCTAGCGCATCAACGGTTTCGCCGTTGAGCATGATGTCGAGGCGCACAAGGTCAGATTCGCGGTAGTCCAGAGGGTGGTAGTCCATGGAGGCATAGCCGCGTGTGGCAGACTTGAGGCGGTCAAAAAAGTCATAAACAATTTCGGCAAAGGGCAGCTCGTAGGTCACAACCACGCGGTTGGTGGCCAGATAGTGCAGGTCTTTCTGCATGCCGCGCTTTTCCTCGCACAGCTTCATGACGTTGCCCACGTAGTCGTTGGGCACATGAATGTCCATATGCACGTAGGGTTCGTAGAGTGCGCGGATCTTGGTAGGGTCGGGCAGGTGGCTTGGGTTGTCGATCTGCAAGGTTTTGCCGTCGTTGGTGTCTACCTTGTAGACCACCGATGGGGCGGTGGCGATGAGGCTGACCTCAAATTCGCGTTCCAGCCGCTCCTGAATGATTTCCATGTGTAGCAAGCCCAAAAAGCCGCAACGGAAGCCAAAACCCAGAGCCTGAGAAGTTTCCGGCTCAAACGAAAATGCAGCATCGTTGAGCTGAAGCTTTTCAAGGGCGGTCTTGAGGTTCTCGTATTCGTCAGACTCTGTGGGGTACAGCCCGCAGAAAACCATGGGCTTCACTTCGGTAAAGCCAGGCACAGCTTCGCTTGCGGGGTTGTTGGCAAGGGTGATAGTGTCGCCCACGCGGGCATCGCCCAGTTCCTTGATGGACCCGCACATAAAGCCCACCTCGCCAGCGTGCAGCAGGTTTACGTCTGTGGCTTCAGGCGAAAAAACGCCGAGGCGCAGCACTTCGTATTCCTTGCCGGTGCTCATCAGGTGCACCATGTCGTTGCGCTTGATTGTGCCGTCCATAATGCGGAAAAGAATCACCACGCCCTGGTAACTGTCGTACCACGAGTCGAAAATAAGCGCCTTGAGCGGGGCTTTTTCGTCTCCCTTTGGGGCGGGCAGGCGGTTGACGATGGCTTCAAGCACCGCATCCACGCCCATGCCGGTTTTGGCCGATACAGGCATGGCCTCAGAGCAGTCGAGGCCAATGCTTTCTTCAATTTCAGCCTTTACACGCTCAACTTCGGCGCTTGGCAGGTCTATCTTGTTAAGCACGGGCACAATTTCGTGGTCGTGATCCAGCGCAAGGTAGACGTTGGCGAGCGTTTGGGCTTCAACTCCCTGGGTGGCGTCAACCACTAACAGCGCGCCTTCACAGGCGGCCAGCGAGCGCGAAACTTCATAGTTGAAGTCAACGTGGCCGGGGGTGTCAATAAGGTTCAGCTCGTATTCCTGCCCGTTCTGGGCCTTGTAAGGAATACGCACGGTCTGGGCCTTGATGGTGATGCCACGTTCCCGTTCCAGATCCATTTTGTCCAGATATTGCTGGCGCGACTCCCGCTTGCTGACAACTTGCGTCAGCTCAAGAATGCGGTCGGCCAGGGTGGATTTGCCGTGGTCGATGTGGGCGATAATGCAAAAATTGCGGATATTTTCCTGCTTGGGCATGGTCATGTCCTGGGAAACTGGATTGGTTGGCGGCGAAATTTCCGCGTTGAACCTCTATCAATACCCAAGATTCGTGCGGAAGTCTATTTGCTGTTGTGGGGGAATCTGGCCAGCAGACAGCGTGCTGCTGCCTGCAATTATCTGAACGGGAACATATGTGCGGGAAAAAGGCAATGAGATTGCCCAAAGCACCGCAAGCAGGCGCTGAATGGACACAAATTACGGGCACACAGTATGGGTATCAATGCGCCAAAAGTTGCCACATCTGATACCGCTGTTGTTTAATACCCGTTGTCAAACTGTGGAGCCGCTGCACAAAAGCAAAGCCGCAACAGCGCGGAAATACTCCACGCGGCTGCGGCTCCACAAATCTGAAAATTGGTAGCTCAGCGAAGCTGGGCCAGCTGCAAGCGCACAATGGCGCGTTGCAAAGCGGCTTCAGCGCGGGTCATGTCCACCTTTTCGTCATGGCTGGCAATACGCTTTTCAGCGCGTTCCTTGGCAGCCATAGCGCGTGCGGTGTCGATGCTGTCCGCCAGCTCTGCCGATTCGGCCAGCACGGTAAGCACATCATTGTTCACATCAGCGAAACCGCCAGAGATGAAAACATGCTCATCCTTGCCGCCGTTGCGGTAGCGCAGGCCACCGATCTTCAGGGCGGAAAGCAGGGAAACGTGCTTGGGCAGCACGCCGAATTCGCCCTCGATTCCAGGGCAGACGGCCATTTCCACTTCGCCGCTGACCACGGTTTTGTCCGGCGTAACCACTTCAAGTTGCAGCGTGCCCATAGGTACTCCTTCGCTCCTGATATACGCAGATGGCCGGGTTCGGGTCGCGCCTGAATGGCGCGACCCAGAACCTCAAAGCGTTGCGATTAACGCCTTACTTCTCTTCCTGCAGCTTACGCTGCTCGAACTTGGCAACGGCCTGTTCAATGCCGCCCAGCATGTAGAAGTCACCTTCTGCCATGTGGTCGAATTCGCCGTCCAGAATGCCCTTGAAGCCCTTGATGGTGTCTTCAAGCTTCACATACTGGCCAGGGGTGCCGGTGAAGGTTTCGGCCACATGGAAGGGCTGCGAGAGGAAGCGCTGAATGCGGCGCGCACGCGCAACAGTCAGTTTGTCTTCGTCAGACAGTTCGTCCATGCCGAGGATGGCGATGATGTCCTGAAGTTCTTTGTACTTCTGGAGAACCATCTGCACACGACGGGCCACCATGTAGTGATCTTCGCCCACAACGTTGGGGTCGAGGATACGCGAGGTGGAGTCGAGCGGGTCCACGGCGGGGTAAATACCCAGTTCCGCGATCTGGCGGGAAAGCACGAGCGTGCCGTCCAAGTGCGAGAACGTGGTGGCCGGGGCGGGGTCGGTCAAGTCGTCAGCAGGGACGTAAACAGCCTGCACCGACGTGATCGAACCAGTATTGGTCGAGGTAATGCGTTCCTGCAAGGCACCAAGGTCAGTACCCAGGGTGGGCTGATAACCCACGGCCGAGGGCATGCGGCCAAGCAGAGCGGACACTTCGGAACCAGCCTGCGTGAAACGGAAGATGTTGTCGATGAAGAGCAGCACGTCCTGGTGTTCTTCATCACGGAAGTATTCCGCGCAAGCAAGGGCCGTAAGGGCCACGCGGGCACGGGCTCCCGGAGGTTCGTTCATCTGACCGTAAACAAGCGTGGCGCGTTCCAGAACGCCGGCATCCTTGAGTTCGTGGTACAAGTCATTGCCTTCACGGGTGCGTTCACCGACGCCCGCGAAAACCGACGAACCGCCGTGCTGCTTGGCGATGTTGTTGATCATCTCCATCAGAATAACGGTCTTGCCCACGCCGGCGCCGCCGAAGAGGCCCATCTTGCCGCCCTTGGGGAAGGGAACAAGAAGGTCAACGACCTTGATGCCGGTTTCAAGCAGTTCCACCTTGGTGTTCAGGTCTGTAAAGGCCGGAGCAGGACGGTGGATGGGATAGAATTTTTCAGCGTTAACCGGGCCCAGTTCGTCAACGGGGCGACCGATGACGTTCAGGATACGGCCAACGGCGGCCTTGCCTACGGGAACCATGATCGGGTTCCCGGTGTCGATCGCGTCCATGCCGCGGACAAGACCTTCAGTGGCGTCCATGGCGATGGTACGAACAACGTTGTCGCCCAAGTGCTGCGCAACCTCACAGATGAGGCTGGGAGCATCGCTATTGTTCGGGTTGGTTATCTCCAGGGCGGTGAAGATACTCGGCAGGTTGCCGTCGCTGAACTCTACGTCCACCACGGCGCCGATAACCTGAACGACTTTACCGATGTTTTTGCTCATGTTTGGCTCCTTAACCCTTCAGCGCTTCAGCGCCGCCGACGATGTCGATGAGGTCGCTGGTGATGGAAGCCTGCCGCGTCTTGTTATAGAGCCGCGTCAGCATGTTGATCATCTCGTTGCAGTTACGGGTGGCGTTGTCCATGGCGGCAGTACGAGCAGCGTGCTCGCTGGCCGAGGTGTCCAACATGCCACGGTAAACCTGCACCTTGACGTAGCGGGGCAAAAGCTCCGCCAACAGCTTTTCTTCCTGCGGCTCGTACACGTATTCGCAACTGGGGGTGCCGGCCTCTGTGGCAGCTTCTTCGGCTGTCGGCGTTTGCAACGGCAACAGACGGAGGGTGCGAGCGGGCTGGCTGGCCATGGATACGAACTCGCCGTAAATCAACCATACTTCGTCGAATGCGAAGGTTTCGTAGCCGTGGATGACTTCCTGTGCCACTGAGCTGGCCAGAGGGAAGTCAATGCTACCCATGCGGTCACCATAGGCGGTGAAGATCTTGTGTCCGGCAGAACGAATGGCGTCGCGGCCCTTACGTCCCACACAGGCAAAGCTGATCTCCATTCCTGCCCCGGCTTTTTCCTTCGCCAGCCGCAAAGCGGCGGCGATGATGTTGCCGTTAAAGCTGCCGCACAGGCCACGGTCTGATGTAACCAGCACAATGGCGCAGTGTTTCTTTTCCTCATGCTCTGTGAGCAGGGGGTGGGCGTTTCCTTCCACCTTGCTCGACAGTTCGGCGAGCACGTCGCGGTATTTGGCCGCGTACGGCCTGAAGCGCTCGATGCGGGCCTGGGCGCCGCGCAGTTTCGCCGAGGCCACCATGTTCATGGCCTTGGTGATCTGCTTGGTCTTACCGACCCCCACGATCTTCATTTTTACGTCTTTGAGTGAAGGCATGCTTATCTCCCGTATGGAGGGGGCCCCTAGGCCTTCCAGCCCTGCTTGAAGGCGGTAATGGCCTCGGTGAGCGCTTTTTCCACAGCCTCGTCAATGACTTTCTTTTCTTTAATGCCGGTCAGCACATCCTTACGCGTGTCACGCATAAAGGTGAGCATTTCGTCTTCAAACTTGCGGATCAGCTCCACCGGTACGTCATCCATGTAACCACGGGTAGCGGCGTAGATCGAAGCCACCTGCTCATGCGAGGGCATGGGCTTGTACTGGGGCTGCTTGAGCAGTTCCACCAGACGGGCACCACGGTCAAGCTTGGCCTTGGTGGCTTTGTCCAGATCGGAACCAAACTGGGCAAAAGCCGCAAGTTCGCGATACTGGGCAAGGTCGAGACGCATGGTACCGGCGACCTGCTTCATGGCCTTGATCTGCGCTGCACCACCCACGCGGGAAACCGAAAGGCCCACGTTAATGGCCGGACGCACACCGGCGTTGAAGAGGTTGGGTTCCAGGTACACCTGACCGTCAGTGATCGAGATCACGTTGGTGGGGATGTACGCCGAAACGTCGCCAGCCTGGGTTTCAATGATGGGCAGAGCCGTCAAAGAACCAGCGCCCAAGCTGTCGTTCACCTTCGCGGCGCGTTCAAGCAAACGCGAATGGAGGTAGAACACGTCGCCGGGGAAAGCTTCACGTCCCGGGGGGCGACGGAGCAGCAGCGACATCTGGCGATAGGCCACAGCCTGCTTTGACAGGTCATCGTAAATGATGAGGGCGTGCTTGCCGTTGTTGCGGTAGAACTCGGCCATTGCGCAGCCGGTGTATGCCGCAATGTACTGCAAGGGCGCAGGGTCGGACGCCGTGGCTGAAATGATGGTGGTGTATTCCATCGCGCCATGACGGCGCAAGGTGTCGGCCACCAGAGCCACGGACGACTTCTTTTGGCCAATGGCCACGTAGAAGCAGTGGATGTCCGTTTCTTTCTGCGCCAAAATGGCGTCAACACAAACAGCGGTCTTACCGGTCTGGCGGTCGCCAATGATAAGTTCGCGCTGTCCGCGGCCGATGGGCGTCATGGCATCAATAGCCTTGAGGCCGGTGGGCATGGGCTCATGCACGCTCTTACGTGCGATGATACCGGGGGCCTTGATTTCCACGGGGCGCACTTCAGTGGCCTCAATGGGTCCAAGACCGTCGATGGGCTCACCCAGAGGGTTGAGCACGCGGCCCATAACACCGTCGCCCACAGGCACGGAGAAGATCTTGCCGGTACGCTTGACCGGGTCGCCTTCCTTGATGCCCACGTCCGAACCGAGCAAAGCCACGCCGACGTTGTCTTCTTCGAGGTTGAGCACCATACCCATGATGCCGCCGGGGAATTCCAGCAGTTCCATAGACATGGCATTCTGCACCCCATAGACACGGGCGATACCGTCACCGACATAGAGCACGGTGCCGGTTTCGCTCATTTCTACGCGCTGCTCGTAGTTTTGGATTTGATCCTCAATGATCTTGCTTATCTCTTCCGCTTTGATCTGCATGTGCTATTCACCCCTCTTGAATGTCTCCCGAAGGATTCCCAACTGCGCGCGCAGACTTGCGTCCAGCACCCGGTCACCCATTTTGAGCACCATACCCCCTAGTATGTCTTTGTCCACGGCAAAGGTCAGCTCAATATCAGTGCCCGCCTTTTTTTGCAGGTTGTCCTTGAGCTTAGACTGTTTGTCTGCGGAAAGTTGTACTGCGGTTATGCATTGGCCACGGACAATGCCCTTGGCCTCGTCCAGCAGTTTGCCGTACCACGCTGCGATTTCGCTCAGAAAGGCAAGCCTTTCTTTTTCTGCCAGCAGAAAGCAGAAGTTGCGCATGGTAGTGTCGGCCTTAAGCTTGCCAAGCAGTTTGTCGAGTACTGCTTTCTTTTCTTCCACGCCGATAACAGGGCTTTTAAGGGTAACGTCAAGCCCAGGCGCGGTGGCAAGCAGCTTGCCAAGAGCGGCAAGGCATTCGCCGTGCGTGCTCAGGGCTGCTTCCCCTTCCTTTTTGCCTAGCGCAAAGAGCGCGTTGGCATACCTGCGTGCAACCACGGTGTCGATCAATGGAGCACCACCTTGTTAAGGGAGTTGGCGATAAGCTTATCGTGCTCGGCTGCGTTGAGCTTGGCACCCAAGGCCTTCTCGGCAGCGTTCACGATTTCATCGGCAATGGAGGCGCGCACTTCAGCGAAGATGGCGCGGCCTTCATTTTCCGCCGTAAGGCGCGCCTGCTCCACAATCTGAGCGGCCTGGCGGTGAGCCTCTTCCACAATGCCCTGCTTAAGGGCTTCGGCCTGCTGGCGGCTTTCGGCCAAGATGGCCTCGCGTTCAGCATTAAGGTTGGCAATGCGGGTCTCTACAGAGGCCAGCTGCTCCTTGGCCGTCTTGCGACGTCCGTCAAGATCGTCCAGGGCATTCTTGATGCCTTCGCGGCGGTTCTTAAAGAAACGCTTGGCCAAGCCGCCGACGAAGTACCAGAGGATGCCGGCAAAAATCACGAAGTTGAGCACGCGCCAGCCGAAGTCGCCCCAACGCGGCGCTGCATGTCCTTCAGAAGCCATGGCTCCCGCAGGAATGACCACCAGCGCGGCAAAGGCAATAACGAGCGGCAGGATATAACCCGCGTGTTTCCATCTGCTCAAAGCCCACCCCCTCTGTTCGATAATATACCGATTCGAAAACAGTTCCCAATGATGCCCGCAACGCGCAGCGTTGCGGAACGGCCCGCAAAGGCCTGTGTCAGCGCCGCTTGCTAGCCCTTGATAAGGCGGTCGGCAAGGCGGGAAGAAAATTCGCCCACCTGCTTGCGCAGTGTTTCAAGGGTTTCCGCAGCCTGTGCCTGTAGCGAGGCGCGGGTTTCAGCCAGAATGTTGCGGGCGCTCTGCTGTGCTTCGCCCACGAGCTTCTGCTGTTCTGCCGCGCCAGCAGCGCGGCCTTCCTCACGGTTGCTACCTGCGTCCTGACGGGCGCGGGCCAGTTCGGCCTCATAGTTGGTGAGCCGTTCGGCAGCCTGATACTCGAAAGAGCCAGCTTCCTCGGCCATATCATCCATGACGCCGTTGCGCTTTTTGATGATTTCGCGGATGGGGCGAATCAGGAGGATGTTGAGCACATAAATAGCGATAAAGAAATTCGCCAGCTGAAAGAGAAGAGTGACGTTTAAGTCCAGCATGCCGCATCCTCCATATGAATTGCGGATTGAAGGAGTTGAAAATACATAAAGCCCTTGCAACATAGCCCCTTGCCCCTGTTATGTCAAAGGGTATTGGTGACAAATTTCGCAAACTCCGCAATTTTTTTTTCACAAGGCTTGTTCGGCCACTCAGGGCTGGCAGAAAATGGCAACTAAAAGGGCTGACTGCGAGTGTTGACACAAAAATGCTTTGCAAGTGTGTCAAAATTGGCTGTTTGAACAAACAAGTAAAGTGCCAAGGCTCTCTCTGTGATGCATGAAGCATGCAATTATGTTGTAAACTACAATGACATTGCAGTAATGCAGCGCAACAGGCTGGTTGCAATGGAAGTTTGCCTTGAGAAGAAAGACACAAATAAATGTGATAGGGATTTAACAGGTATGGATTGGTCAAAATACCTGTTAAACAATAAGGTATTGTCCTGGTTGGTGTCCTGATTCTGTCAGCCACTGGCTTGCCTCTTCGGCGGCGCCGTGGGTAGTAAGCGCATTAAGAATGCAGCACTGGCCCGCAGGCGGCAGGGCAGAGCGGCCCATGACTGCTACGCCCTTGATACGGTTGCCGATTTTGTGAGGGTCAATATCTATATACGCGGCGGGAATGGGGCCATGCCCCCAAAGTGGTGCAAGCCGCTGGCGTGCCACGCGCCCCCCGCCCACAACCCACACAAGCGGGTGGAAGGGGTTGTTTTGCTCAAGCCAGCGTGCCAGCCACTCGGCACGCAGTCTGTCGCAGGCCTCGCGCGCATACCTGCGGTCGGCTCGTGTTGCACGCGTGGGGGCATCGTTCCACACCAGCATCTGTTCTGGCAGCTTTTCCATCACTGCACCCTGGTGCAGCCAGCGCAGCCAGATCTCCCAGTCTTCGGCAAAGTCGCCATCGCGATACGCCCCCCACTTGGCCACACACTGCCTGCGAAACATGACAGACGGATGACACACTGGCGTATCGCGAAAGCGCGCACGGCTGATCTGCTCATGGGTGAGCAGGCCGTTTTGCCAGTCCACAAAATGCGCAAAACCGTGGGCAAGCTCGCGGTCACCGCCAAAAGCCACGCAGGTTGCGGAAAGGTCAATGTGCTTGTTATCGAAAAGGTGCGCTGCCTGGCTGGCCAGGCGGTGCGGGTGCGCGGTGTCGTCGGCGTCCATGCGGGCCACCAGGGGGCCACGCGCGGCAGCCAGTCCCGCGTTGAGAGCAGCCACAATGCCCCCGTGCGGCAGATAGAGTGGCCGAAGCCTGTTGCCAAGCAAATGGGCAGAGCGCCAGTGCTCCAGTATCTGGCGGGTGTTGTCTGCGGAACCGTCGTCCACCACAACAACTTCAAATTCTGGCACGGGGCCACGCGGCGAAGGCTGTTGGTCGAGCAGGCTTTTCAGGGCTTCACCAAGGGTGCGGGCCGCATTCCATGCGGGCAGCACCACAGAAACCAGTGGAGTGTCAGCGGATGACGGGGAGGAGTTCACGCTGTAACCGACCAAATCTGGTTTGTCATAAATCTGGCTGGTCCGTCGTGCCGTGCTGAACGCGTGAGGGTAGCCTTACACAGCATGCTTTTTCCACAGATCGGCAATGTGGCGGCAAATGGATTGCAAAGGGCGCGAGGCGTCCACAACATGGTGGGCAGCGGCTTCATAAAGTGGGCGGCGTTCATTGAGCACATCACTGATTTCTTCAACCAGCCCTTTGCCCGTCAGCGAGGGGCGTTGGCTGTTAAGTGGGTTGCGCCCCAGCCGTTCTGCCAGCACATCCACCGGGGCATCGAGAAAAACAACCATGCCATGCTGGCGCATGAGCGTGCGGTTTTCTTCGGCCAGCACCATGCCGCCGCCAGTGGAAACAACACAGCCGCTGTGGGCATCCGTTACCTCGCGCAGGGCTGCGCTTTCGCGCTGTCGAAAGCCCGGCCAGCCCTCGGCTTCCACAATCTGGTCCACAGTGCGGCCAGCACTTTCCAGTAGATGCTGGTCTGTATCGGCAAAGGGCAGCCCCAGCTTTTGGGCAAGGGTCTTGCCAACTGTGGTTTTGCCCGATGCCCGCGCGCCTACAAGGTAAAGAATGCCCATCGTGTCCCCCTACAGAATCCTTACGCCGTCTTCTTCCGCCAGCACCGTGTATTCCCAGCGTATGCCGCCCCACTGCGGATAGTACAGGCCGGGCTCTACAGTCACTACCATGCCGGGTTCCAGTGTGCCCTCGGCACAGGGCGAAAGGCTGGGAGCCTCGTGGGTTTCAAGCCCCACGCCGTGCCCCAGCCCGTGAGTAAAAGCCTTGGCCACGCCCGCCTTTTCAAAAACTCGGTGTGCCAGAGCATAAACATCGCGCAGGGGCATGCCGGGGCGCATTTCTTCAATGGCTGCTGTCTGCGCCTGACGGGTAAGGTCGAGTGCACGCCGAAATTCGTCAGTTGGGGCATCACCAACCCAGAAGGTGCGGGTCTGGTCAGAGCAATAATTGTCCACGCGGCAGCCCACATCCACAAGCACGGGGCAGTTGGCGGTAACGGCATCCTCGCCGGGAATGGCGTGGGGCAGGGCCGCGTTTTTGCCCACGGCCACTATGTTGGCAAAGGCCAGCTCCGAGGCGCCGTTTTCGCGAAAAAACCGCTCGATGAGCCAGCTGATCTCGGCCTCTGTGCGGCCCGGTTCCAGCTGACTTTCAACCCACTTCATGAGTTTGTGGTTGAGAGCAAAGGATTTTTCCAAGGCTGCAATTTCGCAATGTTCCTTGATGCGGCGCAAGCGTTCAACCATGCCGTCGGCTGCCTGACAGTGCAGACCGGGGCCAGCCTCTGCAAGGCTGCGGGCAAAGGCCATGCTGATGCCCTGATATTCCAGCCCGATGCGGCAGCCACAGCGGCGCAGCAAACCGTACAGGTCGCGGGCCGCGCCACCGCCGTAGATAAAGATGCGTTCCTTGTCCCAGATGCGGGCAGCGGCATCGAGGTAGCGGGCGTCAGTGGCCAGCCAGTCACGTCCATCGGCAGTGATCACAAGTCTGCCAGCACTTTCGTTAAACTGGGGGTCGTGCAGCTCAAAGCCAGAGAGGTAAAATCTGTTGGCGGCCTGGCTGATCAGCAGGGCATCAAGGCCGCGCTCGCGCATGGCGCGGCGCAGCTTTTCACGGCGGCTAGCGAAAATTTCTGTCATAAAAAACTCCTGCAGGCAGCATACCCGGCACGCGGGCTGCTGAAAAGTTGAAATTTGGGGGTGTTGAAGCAGGGAGAATGCGGTGGAAAAGTACAACCCAGATTGGACAATTGATACAAGTTTTGTATATATTATCGTAACGGCTGTGGGGTGATCGGTCAGTTGACCTAGAACGTAACTAGGACTATATTTATAGACATGTCACAATCTACTTCGTGCGAGCTTGACGTCCTCGATCTGGTTCCTTTTGGCCAGACTGGCAACGAAAGCCGCTTTTTTGCGCTGCGCCTCTCCCGCCCCGACTGGACTCGGTGGCGGCCTGGTCAGTTTGTTATGATACGCCCCCGAAATTTCGGGTTGGATATCCCTTGGGCCCGTCCCCTTGGCATCTGCCACATGACGTCCAGGCATATGATCTGCTTTTTTCAGGTGCGCGGCAAAGGCACGCGTCGTATGGCCGAGCTGCGCTCTGGCGACAAGGTGCGCGTGTGGGGGCCCCTGGGCAACGGCTTTGCCGTAGAGCCAGATACCCCAACCCTGCTGCTGGCTGGCGGCATGGGCATAGTGCCCTTTGTGGGCTATGTGAGCGAACACCCCAAGCCCTGGAATATTTCCATGCTTTTTGGCCACCGCGAGCACATCAGCTGCTACCCGGTGGACAGCATCAACGAGCATGTGCCGCTCGACAGCCTGCGCGAGGCCGAATCGGGCGACCTGGATGACTTTATCTTTACCATTCAGGAGCGCATGAGCGAATACGCAGACCAAAAGGGCCTTGTGCTTGCCTGCGGCCCCACGCCCTTCATGCGCACTGTGCAAAAGTTTGCCATCGAGCTTGGCGTGCGCTGCCAGCTTTCGCTCGAAAACCGCATGGCCTGCGGTGTGGGTGCCTGTCTGGGCTGCGTGTCCAAAACTACGGACGCATGGCCCGTTGAAGAAAAGCGCGAGGGGCTCGTGCAGGTGTGCAACCACGGCCCTGTCTTCTGGGCAGATCAGGTGGAGTTGTAGCCTTAGCTGCTCTTTTTCGATTTCAGAAGCGACGATAAACGCCAGTTCGCGGCTTACGCCATGGTAACACGCGCCGCACCGCAAAAGGTGGGCGCGTTTCAGCATGCGCGACACAGACCCGCTGGCAAAGCCACGCATAAAAAGCCGGTTGCCGGCAATCTGGAGAATGCGGCATGGATCTTTCCATCACGCTCAAGGGGCAGACCCACGATCTGACCCTCAAGAACCCTGTGCTCACGGCTTCAGGTACTTTTGGCTACGGGCTTGAATTTGCCACTTACGGGGACCTTACCGCGCTGGGCGGCATGGTGGTCAAGGGGCTCTCGCTCTTGCCGCGCATGGGCAACCCAACCCCGCGCATTGTGGAAACCACGGCAGGCATGCTCAATGCCGTAGGCCTGCAAAACGATGGTGTGGAAAACTTTTGCAAAACCAAGCTGCCCCGTCTGCCGTGGCAGGAAACAGCCGTTATCGCCAATATCTACGCCGGATCGGTCGAAGAATTTGCCGAGCTGGCAGCCCGCCTTAATGAAGAAGAAGGCGTTGCTGCGCTCGAGGTCAATGTTTCCTGCCCCAATGTGAAGGAAGGCGGCGTGCTGTTTGGGCAAGATCCCGCCCTGGCGGCTCAGGTTACGGCGGCTGTGCGCCGTGCTGCGCCGGGCAAGCATGTGATGATCAAGCTTTCGCCCAACGTGACCGATATCGCCCTCATGGCCCGCAGCGTCGAAGACGCTGGCGCAGACAGTATTTCGTGCATCAACACCCTGCTGGGCATGAGTGTTGACCTGCACAGCCGCAAGCCCTCGCTGGCCAACGTGGTGGGCGGGCTTTCCGGCCCTGCCATCAAGCCCGTGGCCCTGCGCTGCGTGTGGCAGGTGGTCAGGGCCGTGAATATTCCCGTTGTAGGCATTGGCGGCATTGTAACTGCAGAAGACGCGCTGGAATTTATGCTGGTGGGCGCAAGCGCCGTGCAGGTGGGTACGGGCAACTTTATGCGGCCCGATTGCGCCTTTGCCCTGGCAGAAGAACTTCCCCTTGCCTGCGAAAGGCTTGGCATAGACGACCTGGCCGCTTTTCGTGGCAGCCTGAATCTGGACTAACCATGTCGCTTACCGTTATTCCCGCCCGCTCCAAGCAGGAGTTTGCGCTGTTCATGGATCTGCCCTGGAGCCTCTATGAACACAGCCCCTTGTGGACACCAGGCCTCAAAAGTCAGGATGCCGAGTTGCTCACACCCGGCAAACATCCTTTTTGGGAAAGCGCCCGGCGCGAGCTGTTTCTGGTGTTGCGCGATGGCCGCCCCGTGGGCCGCATAGCCGCCATTGTGGACGAAAAGTACAATGCCTACGCCAACGAAAAATGCGGGGCCTTTGGTTTTTTTGAATGCACCAACGACCGCGAGGCCGCCCACGCCCTGCTGGACGCCGCCCGCGACTGGCTGGCCGCTCAGGGCATGCGCTTTATGCGCGGGCCGTTGAACCCCTCGACCAACTATACCTGCGGGCTGCTGGTGCACGGCTTTGATCTGGCCCCTACCATCATGATGCCGTGGAATCCGCCCTATTACGCCGAGCTGCTCGAGGGCTGGCATCTGCGCAAAGAGCAGGATCTTTTCGCCTACCTCATCGAGCGTTCGCGTTTTTCGCCGCCAGACTGGCTTAGCGAAGAAGTGGCCCGCCTCAAGGCCGAGGGCCGCTTTACCTGCCGCACGTCCGGCAAGGCCACGATGGCCCAAGACATCCGCACCATGTTTGACCTGTACAAGGACTCGTGGGCCAAGAACTGGGGCTTCTCGCCCCTTTCGGACGGCGAGGCAGAGCAGCACGTCAAAGAGCTCAAGGGTATTCTGGACCCTGAATTTTTTGTGCTCTTTTTCCACAACGGCGAGCCTGCGGCGGGCATGGTTGCCCTGCCCGATCTGGCCCCCCTGCTGCGGCGCATAAAAGGCAAGCCGGGCATCTCTACCCTCTGGCACTGGTGGCAGTCGCGCGCAGAGATTCGGGGCGGCTACCGCACCATTCTTTTTGGTATTCGCGAAGAATTCCGCCTCATGGGCCTGCCCTTGCTGCTGCTCGATTATATGATGGAAAAGGCGCGGCAAAACCCCAATTTTCAATGGGTCGAAGGCTCGTGGGTGCTGGAAGACAACGTGCCGGTCAACGAACTGCTAGAAGATTTTTCGGGTCAGCTCACCAAGCGTTACCGCATCTATCGCCGGGAGATTCAGCCATGAGCGTAACGGCAGGCGATCATGTGGCCCCGCATCTGGCGGGAAAAAAAGTGCTGCTTACGGGCGGCACTGGTTTTGTGGGGCGTCATCTGCTGCCGCATCTGCTGGCGGCGGGGGCAGAAGTCACCTGTCTAACGCGGGCGGTTTCGCGCACCGGGCATTTGCCGCAGGGTGTTGCCACGGCACAGGCCGATCTTACCACCGGCGCTGGGCTGGAAAAGGCCCTGCAAGGTAAGGATGTGGTCATCCACATGGCGGCGCTGCTGTTTGGTCTTGGCTGGCAAGACTACCTGCGCGCCAACGCCCTTGCCGCACGCAGCATGGCCAGCGCGTTCACGCGCCTGTCGGCCGATGGCGGGCTGGGCGAAGATTTTCGCTTTGTGCTGGTTTCAAGCCTTGCGGCCACAGGCCCCAGCGGCACTGCGCCGGGGGTGAACGATGCCACGCCTTCCGCGCCGGTATCTGCTTACGGCTGGTCAAAAATGCTTACGGAACAGGTGCTTGGCCGCGCCCTTGGGCAGAGCCTTGTAACCCTGCGTCCGCCTATCATCTATGGTTCTGGCGACAAGGGCCTGCTGCCTGTTTTCAAGGGTGTGCAAAAGGCCGCCATCGCGGTGAGCCCCGGCGCTGGGCGCGAGTTTTATGTCAGCGCCCTGCACGCCACCGATATGGCTCAGGCCGTCTTGTGCGCCTGCAAGCCCGAAGCCCGTGGTGTTTACCACCTGAGCGACGGCGAGGCCTACACCATGTCGGCCTTTTGCCAGGGCATGGGAGCGGCCATGGACAAGGTATTGGCAAGAACCCCCAAGAATTGCCGCAAGGTGCGTATTATTCGCATGCCCTTGCCCGTGATGGCATGTACCGCCGGGCTTTCCACGGCCTTTGCCGTGGTAGCCGATGCCGTGCTTGACCGCATTGCGGGGCATGGCCTGCGGCGCGCCCCGGCATGGAATCTGGACAAATACCGCGAGGCCCGTCAGGCGGGGTGGCTGTGCGACAACAGCCGCATCTGCGCCGAGCTGGGCTTTGCACCACGCGTGAACCTTGAGGCGGGCATGACCGAAGCCATCGAGGGCTACCGCCGAGAGGGCTGGTTGTGAAGATAACGATTCAGGAACTTTCCAAGGCATTTGGCGGCAGGGACATTCTCAGCAATTTTTCGCTGGAAGTGGATTCCGGCGTGCGTTTGTGCGTCTGCGGCCCAAACAGCACGGGCAAATCCACCCTGTTGCGTCTGCTGGCTGGTGTGGAGAGCGCCGACGGCGGCAGGGTCATCCTGCCCAAGGGCTGCCGCCTTGGCTTTGTGGAGCAGGAACTTTCCGAAGCGGCTCTGGAAACGCCGTTGCTGACCTATGTGCTCGACGTGCTGCACGACTGGAGCGATTTTTGGGCTGAATGGGAACAAGCCGCCGCCGCGAAGGACGAAGGACGCCTGACCTCGCTTATGCACCGTCAGGGCGAGCTTGAGGCGCTCTATGGCTACAACCCGGAACACCGGGCCAAGGCCGTGCTTTCTGGTCTTGGTTTTGCCGAGAGAAAGTGGAACCGCACCCTGCGTGAACTTTCGGGCGGCTGGCGCGAGCGCGCCAAGCTGGCCCGCGTGCTCACCGCCGGGGCCGATGTGCTGCTGCTCGACGAACCCACCAACCATCTGGATGTGGAAGCCGTGGAATGGCTCGAAGCCTTTCTCATGGACTTCAAGGGCGCTCTGGTCTTTGTGGCCCACGACCGCATCTTTATGGACAAGGTGGGCACGCACGTTCTGTACCTTGGTCTGTCCAAGCCCGTGTTCCGCAAGGCCACCTACACGCAGTTTCTGGCGCTTCAGGAAGAATATAATGCCCAGCGTGAGCGCGAGGCCCGCGCCCTCAAGGAAGACCTTGACCGCAAGATGGCCTTTGTGGAGCGTTTTCGCGCCAAGGCCACCAAGGCCCGGCAGGCTGGTTCGCGCCAGAAGATGGCCAAAAAGCTGGAAAAAGAGCTGGAAGACTACAGGCCAGAGCCCAAGCGCAAGGAACTGAATTTCAGCTGGCCCGAGGCCCCGCACTGCGAGAAGGTGGTGCTTTCAGCCGCTGATCTGGATTTTCGCTTTGAAGACGGCAAGACCATGTGGCCGCCCCTCACCTTTGCCCTGTACAGAGGCCAGCGCGTAGCTCTGGTGGGCCACAACGGCTGCGGCAAATCAACCCTGCTCAAGTTGCTGGCCGGTACGCTGGCGCGGCGCGGCGGCAACATGGTTACGGCCCCTCAGATGCGCATGGGCTACTATACCCAGCACCAGATGGACACCCTGCGCGGCGACACCACGGTGCTTGCCGAGCTGCGCCGCCTTTCTGACCCGCGCACCACTGAAGAAGAGCTCATGAGTGTGCTGGGCCTCTTTATGCTGGGGCAGGATTATTTTGACAGGCAGGTGAGCGCCCTTTCGGGTGGTGAAAAAAGCCGCCTTGTGCTGGCCACGCTGTTTTTGAAGCGCTGCAACTTTTTGCTGCTCGACGAACCCACCAACCATCTTGACCTTGAAAGCCGCGAAGCGCTAGTGAGCGCGCTGCAAAAATTCAACGGAACCCTGCTTATGGTGGCCCATGACCGTTGGCTGCTCTCACAGGTGGGGGCAGAGGCCTGGGAGCTCAACGAAAAAGGTCTGACGGTCTTTGCTGACTTTGCCGCTTACGACGACAACCGCCGCGCCCGTCAGGGCGCTACGGGTGAAGACGAGCATGCAACTTCCGTAGCTGGCGGGCAGGCCGGGGCGCGGGGCAAACAGGTCGATATGCCGCTGGCACAGCCCCTTTCGCGCGATGAGCAAAAGCGCGTCAAACGTGAGCAGGCCGACAAGCGCAATGCCCTGCACAAGGAACTCAAGCCCCTGTTGGGTCGGTACGAGGCGTTTGAAACCGAGCTTGCCGCCGTGCTTGAAGAGCAGGGCACTGTGGAAGCGCAACTGGCAGATCCAGATATTTACGCCGACCATGCCCGCTCAAGCGAGTTGCTCAAGACCTTTGAGGCCTGCAAGCAGCGCAGCGAGGCCATTTTGGAAGAAATGACCGTTCTTGAAGACAGCATGGCGGCCACGCGAGCCAAGTGGAACGTGGATCAGGACTAAAAACCGGCCCCTTGCGGAGAAATATATGCAACATATAGAAGTGGCAGCCGGTATCATCTGGCGCGGCAAAAGGTTTTTGGCCAGCCAGCGGCTCAGCGACAAACCTCTGGAAGGCTACTGGGAATTTCCCGGCGGCAAGCTTGAAGCGTGTGAAAGCCCGCTGGACGCCCTGAAGCGCGAACTGGCCGAAGAACTGGGCATTGGTGTGCGTCAGGCTGTATTCTGGAAAAGCCTTGATCATGAGTATGAAGAGCGCGGCTTTGGCGTGCGCATCTACTTTTTTCACGTGACCGAATTTGCTGGCGAGCCCTGCGGCGAAGAGGGCCAGAACCTGCGTTGGGTCGAACCGCAAGAGGCTTTTGCCCTGGGCTTTTTGCCTGCAGATGCAGTGGTGCTTGAAGAACTGGTGTCGCGGCAGCCCAGTATTGTTTGAGGCAGGCGTGCACAGGCGCGAGCCCTCTGTAAAATTTGTTTTTTTGTGTGCAAGCCCGCCGAGTGCGGGCTTTTTTGTGGCTTCAGCTCAATAAATGCCCTGCCAACATGTGGAAATGTTTTGGGTAAAAAGGTAGGTTGAAAGCTGTAAAAATTGAATCCGCCGATTGGGCCTGCTTTTTCCAGATATTTCGGGAGAGGGTATGCGAATACTGCCAGCGGAATGGCAAGCCGGAAGCACCGCGCCTTGCCGCCCCTTCTCTGTTGCTCCACATATATCGGGTGGGTATCCATCGCTGCGCCTTAAGCGCGTAAGCCGCGTTGCGTGTTCCCAATGTCCGGCAGGTATCACATGCGCATAAAGCATCTTTCCATAATCGTATGCGCGGCCATTGTGGGCCTGTTTATTCTCATTTCTTACATTACGTCCGAGCTTGTGGTTGTGCGCGGGGTGGATGCCATTGAGGGCAACACAGCCAGCGAAAAAATGCGGCAGCTGCGCAACCACATCCACTCACAGCAGCGGCAGATAGGGCATATCGCCGTGGACTGGGCCTGCTGGGACGATGCCTACCGCTTCATGCAGGATATGAACAGTGAGTTTATTGCCACGAATCTGCATCAGCCACTGCTGCGCAAGCTCAATCTGTCATCCATCGCCTATTACAACAGGGATGCGTCACACACGGCCTTTATTGAAGACGAAACAGAAAACTGGGGGCAGGGGCAATCTGCTGAAGCACAAAGGATATTTGCCCTGCTGACCCACAGGCTCATGCGCAGCGTCAATGAAGGCATGTCGGGCATTATGATGATCGGTGGCGTACCATACATAGTAGCGGCCCAAAAAATACGCGACACCGGCATGCTGCTGCCGCCCAACGGCGTGGTCTTTATGAGCCGCGCTATGGATGCGGAATTTATCAGGGATGTTGAGCACGATACCCTGCTGAACTTTTCCATACAGCCGGTGGAAGTGTTTAATAACGTGCCCACAGCGGCAGACGATGAATCTGGTTTTAAAACCGTGCGCGAAGACGGTGCGGTAAATTCATATTCTGTAATGCGCGATGTCTTCGATTGCTCTGCATTTTGTCTGCGCCTTGTTACAGACAGGGAAATTGCGCAGCTTGGCAAGCGCATGTTCATGCAAAATTTCATTCTTATCGTCATTACTGGCATGGGCATGCTGGTGGCCTTTTTGTATTTTACCGAAAGGCAGATACTGCGGCGCATACTCTCCATGCAGCGGCAGGCGCAGCATATAGAAAAAAGCAGCAAGCCGCTGAAAAAGATTGAAATTGAAGGCGACGACGAGATTTTTGATCTTTCGCTCAAGATCAACAGCATGATCGACGCCTTGCAATCAAACGAAAAGTTCTTGCAGCAAACCCTCGATACGCTTCAGGCCGGTGTTATCACCATTGAGCCCGGCAGCATGAAAATCCGCAGTATCAACGCCTTTGCCCAGCAGTTTATCGGCCTGCCCGCAGAAGAAATTATTGGCAAACCCTGCTACGAGTTTGTCTGCCCAGGTGGGGTAGACCTCTGCCCGATGGTCAAGGATCATTGCAGGACTGATCTTGTGGCAGGCAATCTTGTGGCTGCCGACGGCGCGCAAAAAACCATCGTCAAATCAGTGCGCGCCATTCAGTCGAACGGTGAGGAAATCTACCTTGAGTCGTTTGTGGATATTACCGATCTGGAAACAACCAGGCAGGAGCTGCAACGGTCGGAAGAACGCTACAAAACCCTGTTTATGAATACGGGCACAGCCACGGCGGTTATCAGCAGTACCGGGCTGATCTTTTTGACCAATACGGAATTTTCCAAACTGGTGGGTCTGCCTTCTGAAGAAATTGAAGGCAAACTGTTCATAAGCAAGTTTTTGGGCAAAAATCTGTTTGGCCCGCAGCAGCTCTTTGCCACAGGTTCCTCCTCTATTCGTGAAAAGTACGAGATGGAAATCGCTACACACGGGGGCAAAACTGCCAGCGTGCTTGTAACACTGGCCAGAATCCCGGACAGTGGGCTTTCAGTCCTTTCACTGCTCGATATCTCCGAGCGTTCGGCCATGGAAAAGGAACTGGCCTACAGGGCCAACCATGACCTGCTTACGGGGCTTGCCAACAAGTCACTGGCCGAAGAAAAGCTGCTGAGCGCCCTGAGCGAGGCTGCCATAACCGGCGGCAAGGTGGGAGTTCTGCTTATAGATCTCGACCGCTTCAAGCAGGTTAACGACAGCTTTGGGCACTCGCTGGGCGACAAGCTTTTGCGGCAGGCCGCTGAGCGGCTGACCTACCTTGCGCGACAAGAGGACTGCGTGGCCCGCACTGGCGGCGATGAATTTTTTATTGTCGCAGGCAGGGTGCACAACGTAAGCCAGATTGAAGCGCTGGCAAAGAACGTGCTGTGCGCGCTGAACCGCTGTTTTTATGTGGATGAATATTCCATCTACCTCAGCGCCAGCATCGGGATTGCCTGTTATCCAGACAATGGCGAAACCATGGAAGCGCTGCTGCAAAGCGCTGATCTTGCCATGTACAGGGCCAAGGCCAAGGGCAAGAATACCTATGCCTTTTTTACAGATGACCTCACTGTGGCCGCCAATGACCGTATGGCCCTGGAAACGGAGATGTTCAGGGCTATGGACAGTGCGGCCTTTGACGTCTACTACCAGCCCAAGGTCAATATTGCCCACAAAACGCTGGCAGGCTGCGAGGCCCTGGTGCGCTGGAAGCGCGCCGACGGCAGCTGGGTGTCCCCGGCGGTTTTTATTCCACTGGCTGAAGAAACCGGGCTCGTGCGGCGGCTCGACATGTATGTGCTGCGGCGGGCGTGCAGGCAGCAGCGTGAATGGGAGGCTCAGGGCCTGGGCAGTGTGCGGGTGGCGGTCAATATGTCGGGGCGCAGCATCATTGCCGAGTCATTTGTGGATGACGTGCTGGATGTACTGGGGCGCGAAGACGTGCGGCCAGCGAACATAGGCATTGAAATAACCGAAACGGCCTTTATGTTGAACATGACCGAGGCATCACGGGCCATTGCGGCCCTGAGCGAGCAGGGTATCAAGATTTATCTGGACGACTTTGGCACGGGCTATTCGTCGCTGTACTATCTGCACACCCTGCCCATTGCCAGCCTCAAGATAGACAAGTCATTCATAGACGGCATCAATGCGCCCGCCAATGCCTCCAACGAAATGGTCAAAACCGTGCTTACGCTGGCTTCGGGTCTTGGCATGGCCACGGTGGCCGAAGGTGTGGAAACCAGAGAGCAGGCCGAATTTCTGGCCGAAAACGGCTGCAAGGTCATTCAGGGTTACCTGTTTTCGCCAGCCATCAGCGGCAGTGATTTTGCGGAGTATCTTAAAGAGTCACAGGCGCGCATCGCAGCTGCACTGGCATAAGTACCCGCCATACAGATACCTAAAAAGCCCCGGGAGGTTTTACTCTCGGGGCTCTGTCATTGCAGAATGCGGGCAACCGGGGCTTGCTAGCGCGCCCCCTTGGGAAAGAGCACCACGCCAACGGTTTTAAAGACAATGTTGATATCCAGCAGGATGGAC
Source organism: Deltaproteobacteria bacterium (assembly GCA_009929215.1). Lineage (GTDB taxonomy): Bacteria > Desulfobacterota > Desulfovibrionia > Desulfovibrionales > Desulfovibrionaceae > Desulfovibrio. Next base: position 46,346 of record SAAX01000005.1, read on the forward strand.
ATGTTCTTGATGTAGTACAGGTCGTATTCCAGCTTGCGGCGTGCGTCGTCCTCTGAGGCCCCGTAAGGATAGCAGACCTGCGCCCAGCCAGTGAGGCCCGGCTTAACGGTGTGGCGCAGGCTGTAGTAAGGTATGGTTTCCTTGAGCTTGGTTACAAAGGCCATGCGCTCGGGGCGCGGGCCGATAAAGCTCATGTCGCCCTTCAGGATGTTCCATATCTGGGGCAGTTCGTCTATGCGTACCTTGCGGATAAACTTGCCAAACTTGGTCACGCGGGCATCGTGGGCGCTGGCCCACACCGCGCCATTCTTTTCCGCATCGGCGCGCATGGAGCGGAACTTGTAGACCGTAAATTCCTTTTCAAAAAGCCCCACGCGGTCTTGCTTGTAAATGACCGGGCCGGGCGATTCAAGCCGCACAATGATGGCCGTGATCAGCATGATGGGGGCTGCGGGTATGAGCAGCAGCAACGAAATCAGCACGTCCAGTGCGCGTTTTAGGCGGCGCAACGAACCACGGGTATTGAGCGAAAAGCCCTCGGTTTGCAGCAGCCATTCATCGTTGATCTGCGAGAGCGGCAGGCGCTGCACCACATGTTCGTAAAAGCTGCGAATGTCCACCACCATGCTGCCGCGAAGTTTTGCTTCCAGCAGGTCGCGGGCAATATCGTCGTCAATGGGGGCATCGGGCAACAGCAAAATCATGGTTGCCTGCTTTTCCTTGGCAATATCCAGAGCCATAAAGGGTGCGCCAAGGCACGGCCCGGCATCGGGGCCCTGATCGCGTTCTCCCACATAGCCAAGTATTTCAGCCTTGGGCAGGCCCTCGGCCAACAGCTGGCGCACCTTGCCCGCACGGTCTACGCCTACTAGCAGTATGCGCAGGGGGTGGGTGAGTTTTTCGGCATTAAGGCGGTAGATCCAGCGCCAGCCCAGCGAAAGACCGAGCGAAAGCACAAAGAGCAGGGCCACTGTTTCGCGGTCAAAACGCCAGTGCTGAAAGGCATAGGACGCCGTGGCCGAAGAAATGATGCCCAAAATGCAGGCCACAAGCACGCGGCCAATTGTTTCCTTGAAATCCTCGTTGCCCACGCTGTAGGCATCAAGAATGTAGAAAAAGAGCATGTAAAAAAAGATGGTAAAGAGCGTGGCGCCCGTATAGTCGTGAAAAATGCTCAGATCCGACTCAACAGTCAAAAAGCCGGAAATGCTGAGGGCCAGCAGAATACAGACAAGGTCAAGCGTCTGCAAAAGGGCCATGCGGTATGTACTTATCATAGGGTGTCCTCAATGGGGGGAACGTGCATGTCTTGCAGTATGCGCGCAGCCACTTTTTCGGCGTCAAATTCACTCAGGGCCAGTTGGCGTCCGGCCTGTCCCATGCGGGCAATGTCTTGCGGGCTGATGATAAAAGCTTCCATAGCGCTGGCAAGCGCCTGCGGGTCGCGCACGGGCACAAGATAGCCGTTGACGCCGGGGCGCACAACCTCGCGGCAGCCGGGTGCATCTGTTACCACGGCTGGCCGACCCATGCTCATGCCTTCCATGATGGATGTGGGCGTTCCCTCGCGCCACGAGGGCAGCACAAGAACATGGGCTGCCGCCACATAGGGGCGCACGTCGCTGGTTTCGCCAAGATATTCAATGCAGCCCTGTTGTTGCCATGCGTGCAACTGCTCAAGGCTCACACTGCCAAGACCTTTTTCTGGCGGCCCCAGCACCTGAAAGCGGGCTTCAGGATGGCGGGCCTTGAGCATGCGTGCCGCCTCGGCGTATTCCGGCAGGCCCTTGGCCTCAAGCAGGCGCGCCACCAGCAGAAAAACCGGGGGGCCGTTCAGGCTGCCCTGATCAGTATAATTGGCAAAGGGGCTGGGGGCAAAGCGTTTGGTATCCACCCCTGTGCCGCGTGCCGTAAGCACCCGTGCCTTGGGGCCCAAGATGCCCGACTGCTTGAAAACCGTAATGTCGTCGTGATTCTGAAAAAACACGCCTTCAGCACCAGAGAGCGCACCCCGGTACAGCAGACGGCCCAGCCGATTGACGCATTTTTTTAAAAAAGTGTCTGCCTCAAAGGCGTAGCCAAGGCCAGTAATGGTGGCGTAAATGTGGGGCACTCCAGCAGCCCTTGCGGCCATACAGCCATAAATGACAGGCTTGATGGTGGAGGCAAAGAGCAGGTCTGGCTTTTCATCCTTGAAAAGCTTGAACAGCTCAAGCGTGGTGCGCAGGTCGCTCAGGGGGTTAAGGCCCTTTCTGTCCAGCGAATAGTGGCGCATGCGCGCACCCTGAGCTGTCAGCGTGGCTTCGGCGTTGGCGTCTCCCGGCGGGGCGCAGCAAACCACCTCGTGCCCCGCTCGGCGCATGTGGCGGATCAGCACGCTCCAGAAATTGCTCATGGCTTTTGCCTGGTTGCCCAGAACAATGATCTTCATGCTTGGCGCTCTCCCTTGTTCCGCGCTTGCCCAACGGGCTTGTGTCGCATGCGCAAGCCTATAGCATTACAACTGTGTTATGAAAAGGGGCCAAAACTCTCGGGTTTGTACGGCGGGTAGAGGCGGGTTGGCTTTACAGTCGTTCGCCTACAGGGTAAATGTCTGTGGGTCATGCACCACGCCCAAGGGCGCAGGCGCAGGCCGAAAATCTGAAAACAGGACGCAACACATGAGCGCGTATTCCGAACTTACCAAATCCATGACAGCCGAGCCTTCGCGTTGGCTCATTACCGGCGTTGCGGGCTTTATTGGCTCCAACCTGCTGGAAACCCTGCTCAAGCTTGGGCAGACCGTTGTTGGGCTGGACAACTTTATGACCGGCTACCAGAAAAATCTGGACATGGTGCGCGATATCGTTGGCCCCGAAGCTTGGAGTCGCTTTACCTTTATTGAAGGCGATATCCGCGATATCGATACCTGCCGCGAGGCCTGCAAGGGCGTACAGCATGTTCTGCACGAGGCCGCCCTCGGCTCAGTGCCGCGTTCCATTGACGATCCATTGCTGTCCAACAGCTGCAATATCACAGGTTATCTGCACATGCTGGTGGCCGCGCGCGATGCGGGCGTAAAAAGCTTTGTGTACGCTGCTTCTTCCTCCACCTACGGCGATTCGCCCGAACTGCCCAAGGTGGAAGACAAGATCGGCAGCCCGCTTTCGCCCTATGCCGTTACCAAGTATGTGGACGAACTGTACGCCGATGTGTTCAACCGCTGCTACGGCTTCTCGAGCGTGGGCCTGCGTTACTTTAACGTATTTGGTCAGCGCCAGGATCCTTACGGTGCCTATGCCGCCGTTATTCCCCAGTGGTTTGCCAGCGTTATCAAGCAGGAAACCGTGTTTGTGAACGGCGATGGCGAAACCAGCCGCGATTTCTGCTATATCGACAACGTGGTGCAGGCCAACCTGCTGGCCAGCTTTGCCCAGGGCGATGCCACCAACAAGATTTACAACGTGGCCTTTGGCCAGCGCACAACCCTTAATGAGCTTTTTGGCCTCATCAAGGAAGAAGTGGCCCGTCACAAGCCTGAAGTGATGAGCGCCCAGTGCGTCCACCGCGACTTCCGTGCTGGCGACGTGCGCCATTCGCTTGCCGACATCAGCCGCGCCCATAACCTGCTGGGCTACGACCCGCAGTTTGACGTGCGTCAGGGCTTGCGCCTGGCGGGTGACTGGTACGCTGCCAACCTGTAACAGATCGCTGCATCCCGAGAATGTAAAAACCCCGCGCAAGCGGGGTTTTTTGCTGCCTGAGGGCAGAACTATACCCTCCCCAAAAAAGGGGCGCAGGGCAGAGTGATTACGTCGCAGACAGACTCACCTGTGGGCCTATTGTTTTTTGGTCTCTGGCAGGGAGATGAACATTTATGCGCGGGTGTGTGCGAGGTGCTGGACCGGAGTAAAATGGCTTTCTAACGTAGCCAGAGGGCAAAAGGAAAGCATACACAGTCCCTAATTGTCGCCCACTACAAAGGCCCCAGGATACATAGCCCGGAAGACATCAAGCTGCCGTTGCGCGCCAAAAGAATCGGGCCACGGCCCCACCTGTACGTTCCACATGTTGTTGCTGCCGTACACCAGCCTGCCCTTGTTGCCGCTCTGCGAAAGAATGCTGATGAGGTTGTCGGCATTTATGCGGTCGGCAAAGGCTCCCACCTGCACATAAAATGCTCCTGTGAGGTCGCCGTCTTCCTGCATGCGCTCCACGTCGCCGAGGCTTTGCACGCGCACGCGGGCCGTGCCAGGGCCTACCACATTCAAGCGGGTTGCCGCCGCGCGCGAAAGGTCGATGACGCGGTCGTCCACAAAGGGGCCCCGGTCGTTGATGCGCACATTAATGGAGCGCCCGTTGCCCAGATGGGTAACACGCACCTGGGTTCCCAGCGGCAAAATTTTGTGGGCCGCTGTCATGGCGTACTGATTGTATGTTTCGCCGTTGGCTGTGGTTTTGCCATGAAAGCCGGGGCCGTACCACGAGGCCGTGCCTTCTTCAACAAAACCTGCGGCAGATTTGAGCGGATAGTAGGTTTTGCCGCGCACCGTATAGGGGCGGCTGCCCGGCACGCCGCCCTTGCGCCACGAGCGTGAGCCGCAGCCGCTAATCAGTGCGGCGCAAAGCAGGGCTATGATGCAAAGCAGAAAAGGCCGAATGGTCATGCACACCCACGCCCCTGACCAGCCAGATAGGGCAGGCAGGGCAGGGAATTTTTTTTGCCGCAGGCGGCGCACACGCCAGAGCCCTCGCATTCTGATGCGGCATCCTTGTCCAGTTCGCGCAGCAGGGCCAAGCCTTCCCGTCCCAGGCTGCCGCCCTGGCGAGCCCTGGCAAGCAGGGCGCGGGCGGGTTCGCGGCGGCCTGCCTGCAAAAAGTCTTTGGCGGCCATGAGGTAAAGACGCTCGCGGTCGTTGCCATAAAGAGAAGCCAGTAGATGATCATAGCTCTGCCCGAAGATGCGCCGGGCAAAGTCTTCTTCGCTGGCAAGCCAGCGGGCCAGGTGGGCATTGTGCCGCTCAACGGCCAGGTAGCCAGCAAGAAGCCGCAGCCCGTGGGTCAAAACGTGCATGATGCGCGAAAGTTCGCGAGAGGAACTTTCGGATGTTTGCCCGCCGAGTCCGCGCAGGGGGTTGTACATGTCTGCCGTAACGGTAGATATGCGCGAAATCTGAATCAACCGATTGGCGTAGTGTTGGCCCTGAAAGGCGTCTTCCTTCAGCTTGGCGCATTCGTGAAAGGCGTAGCCAATGCACCAGTCGATGAGGCCCTCCAGGGCCTTTTGCGCGCCAGCCCCGCCGGGCAACACATTGTCTGCGTGGCGGCGTAGAGCCTTGATTTGCTCCTGTTCGGCGGCATTGCCGCATTCAGTGGACATGGCCTCTGGCTGGGGCAGATCCATGGCGGGCATGCCGCCTGGGGCCACGGCCTCAATGCCGGGGCTGTTACGAAACAGGTGGTGGGCTGTGTCTTTGAGCCGCCAAAAAACCCCCTTGCGCATGGCCTCACCCAAAAGGTCGCGCAGGGCGGTATAAGAAACAGCTCCATCCACGTCAAAGCGGTGGCGCTGATCGGCCAACAGGCTGTAGACAGTGCAGTAATCACGCACCATGTCGCGCACTAGAAAGTCACGGTTGGCCAGCAGCCAGCGTCCGTTCACGCTTCGTCCTCCTGCAACAGGGCACGCGCAACGTCAATATCGTAAAGCAGAGTGGGGTCAGATTCTGTCTTGCGTTCCTGCTGGTACATACGGGCGGCGCTGCGCACCACGGCCATGCTTAGCCAGGGGTGGCGTTCCCACACTTCGGGGTGGTCGGCCCGCCAAAGGCGAAATTCAACTTCTCCATCTGGCCCACGCCGCACATACACGCGCGATTGGGCGTTGCCTGCCTGCGGGTGATAATATAATCCAAGCTGGTCTTTCATTATAAGGATAGCCTTTGCGAATCTGCGGCACAAAATGGCCGCGAGTTGGTGCGGCGCGCCGCACATTACTGCTTGAGCATACGCGCATCAGGGGGCTTTGCCAAGGGTAGACGGAGATGCTGTGAAAAAATGTACAATATTTAAGAAAAAAGTTGCTTTTTGAGTGAAAAAATTGCCCTTCTACGTTGCCTAAAGTAATGATTTTGGCATGCTGTGTTCTAGTGCTTTGTGTCGCAAAGCCTTGATCGACGGGTATTCTCGCGCCTTTTGTGTATATCATGGCGCCCCGGTTGTCATTATGTTGAAAATGGGCTAAGCAGTGATTTGACCGCGTTGCGGCCTGACGGTCGGTGGCCCTTGCACGTCCGTTATCCGCGATCCCTTGGGGCGTCCCGATTTTACGGGGCGGGCGCATGCTGGTATTTGCCGGCATGCGTGTGCTGACGGGGTAACTACCGTCAAGCACGGGCAGCGATTTCGCGCCTGTACCCCGGATTGCCGCACCGGATCGCCGCAGTTGACCGGCACGTCACGCGAGCGCGTGATACAAACAAACCATGTGGAGGTATGGCAATGGCGAAACATGCAACCCCCTTGTTGGACCAGCTTGAAAGCGGCCCTTGGCCGAGCTTTGTGTCCGACATCAAACAGGAGGCGGCCTCTCGGGCCCAGAATCCCAAGGGTCTTGATTATCAGATCCCTGTGGACTGCCCTGAAGACCTTCTGGGTGTGCTTGAGCTTTCCTACAACGAAATGGAAACACACTGGAAGCACGGCGGCATCGTCGGCGTGTTCGGTTACGGAGGCGGCGTTATCGGCCGTTACTGCGACCAGCCCGAAATGTTCCCCGGCGTGGCTCACTTCCACACCATGCGTGTGGCCCAGCCTTCCGGTAAGTATTACCACAGCAAGTTCCTGCGCGACCTGTGCGACATCTGGGATCTGCGTGGTTCCGGTCTGACCAACATGCACGGTTCCACCGGCGACATCGTGCTGCTCGGTACCCAGACCCCCCAGCTGGAAGAAATCTTCCACGAACTGACCCACAACATGAACGTCGACCTGGGTGGTTCCGGCTCCAACCTGCGTACGCCTGAAGCCTGCCTTGGCCAGTCGCGCTGCGAATATGCCTGCTACAACACGCAGGACATGTGCTACCAGCTGACCATGGACTATCAGGACGAACTGCACCGCCCCGCCTTCCCCTACAAGTTCAAGTTCAAGTTCGACGGTTGCCCCAACGGCTGTGTGTGTGCCATGGCGCGCTCTGACTTTGCCGTTGTCGGTACCTGGAAGGACGACATCAAGATTGACCAGGACGCCGTGAAGGGCTACGTGGGCGGCGAATTCGCCCCCAACGCCGGCGCTCACTCTGGCCGTGACTGGGGCAAGTTCGACATCCAGAAGGAAGTCGTTGACCTGTGCCCCTCCAAGTGCATGAAGTGGGACGGCTCCAAGCTTTCCATCAAGACCGCTGACTGCGTGCGCTGCATGCACTGCATCAACACCATGCCCCGCGCTCTGCACATCGGTGACGAACGCGGCGCGAGCATCCTCGTGGGCGCCAAGGCTCCCGTGGTGGACGGCGCCCAGATGGGTTCGCTGCTCGTGCCTTTCGTCTCCTGTGAAGCCCCTTACGATGACGTGAAAGAAGTCATCGAAAAGATTTGGGACTGGTGGATGGAAGAAGGCAAGAACCGCGAGCGCGTGGGTGAAACCATGAAGCGCCTGTCGTTCCAGAAGCTGCTGGAAGTCACCGACACTCCCGCCGCTGCCTACCATGTGAAGGAACCGCGTTCCAACCCGTACATCTTCTTCAAGGAAGAAGAAGTGCCCGGCGGCTGGACCCGTGACCTCGCTGCTTACCGCAAACGCCATCAACGCTAGTCAAAGGGGGAGAAGAACATGGCTTTTATTTCTTCCGGGTACAATCCCGCAAAACCGATGGAAGGCCGCATTACTGACATCGGACCCCATAAGTATAATGAATACTTCCCGCCGGTGATCAAAAATAACTTCGGCAAGTGGCTCTATCACGAAATTCTGGAGCCCGGCGTGCTCGTGCACGTGGCCGAAAGCGGCGACAAGTGCTTTACCGTTCGCGTGGGTGGTACCCGTACCATGTCCATCACTCACATCCGTGAGCTGTGCGACATCGCCGACAAGCACTGTGGCGGCTACCTGCGCTGGACCACCCGTAACAACATTGAATTCATGGTTGACAGCGAAGCCGGCATGAAGGCCCTGCGCGACGACCTGAACAGCCGCAAGTTTAACGGCGGTTCGTTCAAGTTCCCCGTGGGCGGCACCGGCGCTGGCATCAGCAACATGGTGCACACCCAGGGTTGGGTGCACTGCCACACCCCCGCGACCGACGCCTCTGGCCCGGTTAAGGCCGTGATGGACGCCGTGTTTGATGACTTCAAGTCCATGCGTCTGCCCGCCCCCGTGCGCATCGCGCTTGCCTGCTGCATCAACATGTGCGGCGCCGTGCACTGCTCGGACATCGGCCTTGTGGGTATCCACCGCAAGCCCCCGATGGTCGACCACGAATGGGCTGACCAGCTGTGCGAAATTCCTTTGGCCGTGTCTGCTTGCCCCACCGCCGCTGTGCGTCCCACCAAGGTGGAATACAACGGCAACAAGGTGAACTCCATCGCCATTAAGGAAGACCGCTGCATGTACTGCGGTAACTGCTACACCATGTGCCCCGCGCTGCCCATCTCGGACGGCGAAGGCGACGGCGTTGCCATCATGGTTGGCGGCAAGGTTTCCAACCGCATCAGCATGCCCAAGTTCTCCAAGGTCGTTGTGGGTTACATCCCCAACGAACCCCCCCGTTGGCCTTCGTTGACCAAGACCGTGAAGCACATCGTTGAAGTGTACGCGGCCAATGCCAACAAGTACGAACGTCTGGGCGACTGGGCTGAACGCATCGGCTGGGAAACCTTCTTCAAGCTGACCGGCCTTGAATTCACCCACCACCTGATCGACGACTTCCGTGATCCCGCCTACTACACCTGGCGCCAGAGCACGCAGTTCAAGTTCTAGATATAGCTAGTTTATCAACCCCGGCGGCGCAATTGCGCCGCCGGGACAGGAGAACCACCATGGCTGACGACAAAGACGTTGTTGTTGATTTCCTGAAAAGCAAGTCCGGCTCCAAGTCCAAGTTCTATTTCAAGGACTTCCTTGAACTGTTCCCCGACAAGGGACCCCGCGACGTGAAAAAAGTGCTCACCAAGCTGGTGAACGAAGAAGTGCTGGAATTCTGGTCTTCTGGTTCTACCACCATGTACGGCATGAAGGGCGCTGGCAAGCAGTCTGCTGCTGAAGGCGAAGATTAGTAGCTGACAAGCATTGGCCCAGTGTCTTTGCTTTTGGCTGCGCCAAAACGCGCTTTTTATTACGGTCGAGTACCCTGTGTACACTCCCTGCATAAAAAGCGCGTCTTTGTTTGCCGATAGTGCCTAGGCATACGTCAATGTAGCTTGGCGAAATACAGCCAGGTTCGCATGGTTCTTTTGCCGGGTGCGAAACCCGGCCATGCCCGTATGGGCATGCGCATCCGCAAGGCGCGTCAGCCTTTGCGTGGTTGCTTTAACAAGTTATGCCGCAACGCAAGTTGTGGCATTTCTTGTATGTGGTACCCGACAGGCGTATTGTGGCTCCTGACAGCCATTTTGCCGCATTGTGGCTTTGGCATGGCGTTTGGGTTGTGGCAGGGGTGATGCGAGTCCACAGGGCATGTTTGCGACATCAGCATGCTTTTAAACGCAACCTTGCAACGTGCCTTGATTCTTTGCCTGCCCGATTGTCCACTCTGCCGAGGAGGCAGCATGAGCACATCATTCGTTGTTCCAGAAGCCGAGAGGAAATTTCTTTCGCGTCAGGCCCGTATGTCCATAGAGGCTGGCCTGGCGGGCAAGAGCATTGCCGACATCCCGCAGCCGCCAGCTGAGGAGTTTGAGCCGGGAAGCCCTCTGTTCCGCACGCTGGGGGCATTTGTGACCCTGCACATCAGCGGCAATTTGCGTGGCTGCATTGGCAACATTATCGGGCGCGAGCCGCTCTACGCAACCGTGTGGCATATGGCGCAGGCAGCGGCCTTTGCAGACCAGCGTTTCCCTGCATTGAGCCTGTCAGAATGGCCACGCGTCAACCTTGATATTTCCGTGCTGGACGAGCTTACTGTGTGCCCAGACCCGCAGGCGGTGGAAGTGGGCCGTCATGGCCTTGTGTTGCAATATGCGGGGCGTAGTGGCGTGTTTTTGCCGCAGGTTCCCGTGGAGCAGGGGTGGGGCAGGCTGGAATACCTGGACAACCTGTGCCTCAAGGCCGGGCTGCCCCAGGGTACATGGCAACAGCCCGGCGCACAGCTGTTCTGGTATGAGGCTGTGGTGTTCAAGGCCGTAGACTGAAAGTTCTTCCCTCGCAGTCACCCCGCAGGTCATGCACCGTGCTTGCACATGCCCAATGTGGGGTGTATAGTGCCTAACGATTTCTCAGGGCGGGGTGAAAGTCCCCACCGGCGGTGATGCGGCGGCCAACAGGCCCCGCCAGCCCGCGAGCGCCCAATGTTTGGGGTCAGCAGATTCGGTGAGAATCCGAAGCCGACGGTTATAGTCCGGATGGAAGAGAACGGTTTTTTGCCGCTCACAGTAGCGATGCGTCCTTTATTTAAAGGCGCACTTTGTGTTGCGGCCCGTCCACGCCCTGATGCACCATCTCTCGGCCCACGAGGCCGGAAACAGGAGAACGGAATGCATCAGTCCTCATTGTCCCTTTCGTCGTTTGGCACTGCCGAAGAACGCGTGCGCGCTGCTCTTGCCTCGTTGAGCAAGGGCGGCGGTGTTTGCGTTGTGGATGACGAAAATCGGGAAAACGAAGGTGATCTGATTTTCAGCGCGCAGCATCTTACCGTGCCGCAGATGGCCATGTTGATTCGTCATTGCAGCGGCATTGTCTGCCTGTGCCTCACCGACGAGCATGTGCAGCGGCTTGAGCTGCCCATGATGACAGAGCACAACACCAACACCCAAGGAACAGCCTTTACCGTGACCATTGAAGCGGCCACGGGCGTTACCACGGGTGTTTCTGCGGCAGACCGCGTGGCCACCATCAAGGCCGCCGCCGCTTCCAATGCCCAGCCCAACGACCTGCGCCGCCCCGGCCATGTGTTCCCGCTGCGGGCGCGCCCCGGCGGCGTGCTTGAACGGCGCGGTCACACCGAAGCCACAGTTGACCTCATGCGTATGGCGGGCCTTGAGCCCTGCGGCGTACTGTGCGAACTGACCATGGATGACGGCGAGATGGCCCGTTTGCCCGAAGTTGCCAGCTTTGCCCGCGCCCACAACATGCCCTTGTGCAGTGTGGAAGACATTGCGGCGTGGAGGTTGGCTATGAGGGATATGCACCTCGCCGCCAGTGCATAATTGATTGGCGCGCTGCATGCGCCTTTTACTCGCGCGCGTCTTTTGCCCGCTGACAGCGTCAAGCAGGGCTTTTTGCTCCGGTCGAGTACCTAAGAGTACACTCTCTACGCAAAAAGCCCTGCTTTCCTTGTCAGCAACCAAAATCCATCGCGCGTGAAGACGAGAGAAGTACACTCCCTGCATACAAAGCGCCCCTTCCTTGCCAGAGAACAAAATTCATCATCCAGCGCGCCCTTCAATGATTAGGGCAATGCTCGATTGCTACGGCAGCGAACAAAAACATAGCCAGTCCGTGCCTGATCTTTTTGAAAAATAACAGCCCGGTTCATCACCTGAGCCGGGCTGTTATTTTATATGGCGCTGGCTTGGTTAGCCGAAATGTTCTTGGGGAGATTCAAGAATTTGCGAAAAAAGCTTATAAAATTCAGCCAGGTGTACCCCATCAATGAAACTGTGGAGTGCTTCGATGGATACTGTGATGTTTCCTGATGGATCAAATTTGCCAAAAAGGAATCTGGGCACACTGTCAACCCACGGGTCGCCCCAGGGGTTGGTTGCCGACAGAATGGGTATGTCTGGCACGCAGCTAAAGTAGATCAGGCTCTGAACATCGCCGCCCACGGGGCAAAGGGTTGGATGCTGGTCGGCACTGGCCCGCGCGGCGCTGATGTTGTTGCTGAATACCGAAAATTTATTGTCAAATTTTGCAACACAATTGCAATGCAGTGATCTGCCTTTGGGAATGTAAGTAAACGCTGCGTCAATGCGCTCAAATTCCACAGGCCGCAATTCGACTATGCGCTGCCTGAAGCCAGCAATGTCATTAACGGCAAGCATGGCAGCAAAATAGATGCAGTCTGTAAATCTAAAGCCATTCTGCTTTTTCAAATCATACAAATGAGCAGCATTGGCAGAAAAAGAAACACTGAAGCACGGATTTTTACGGGACTGAAAAAAACTGAAATGTTCATTTCTTTCCCATGAGTCATCAAGAAATTTCATTATGAATCCTGGTGCGGCAGTGTTTCTTAAAAAAGCACAGTGCAAACTGGCTTGAGGTTCAAAAAAGAATCCGCGCTGGCCAATGCTATTCCACAGGTGCAAGGCGTTGGGCCAGGCGGGTGAAGCGCTTGCGGGTCTTGTTGTTTTTTATGGCCGTGTGCAGGGCGCGCGATTCGCCCACAAGGATGACCAGCTTTTTGCCGCGCGTTACGCCCGTATAGATAAGGTTGCGCTGCAAGAGTACATAGTGCTGCATCATGACAGGAATGACCACAGCGGGGTATTCCGAGCCCTGTGACTTGTGGATGGAGATGGCGTAGGCGGGCGCAATTTCGTCCAGCTCGTCAAAGTCGTAGGGCACAACGCGCTCGTCAAAGGTGATGCTGAGCGTGCGCTCGCGCACGTCCATAAAGCTGATGCGCCCCATGTCGCCGTTAAAAACGTCCTTATCGTAGTTGTTGCGTATCTGCATGACCTTGTCGTGCAGGCGAAAGCAGCGGTCGCCACGGCGCACTTCAATGCCGTGGGGGTTCAGGGCCTCCTGAAGGCTGGCGTTCATGCGGCCAGCGCCTACCGCGCCCTTGTGCATGGGCGTGAGCACCTGGATGTCGTCCACGGGATCGAGGTTGAAGCGCCGGGGAATATGATTGCGTACAAGGTCAACAATGAGCTCGGCGGCCTTTTCGGCATCATTCTGGTGGATAAAGTAAAAGTCCGAAAGCCGCTCCTTGCTCGATTCCAGCGAAGGAATTTCGCCCCGATTGATAAGGTGGGCATTGCAGATGATCTCGCTCTCGGCAGACTGGCGAAAAATTTCGGTCAGTTCCACTACAGGAACCACGCCAGAAGTGATGATGTCAGAGAGCACGTTGCCGGGGCCAACAGAGGGCAGCTGGTGCACGTCGCCCACCAGCACAAGGGTTGCTCCCAGCGGCACGGCCTTGAGCAGGTGGTAGAAGAGCAGGGTGTCCATCATGGATGCTTCGTCAACCACAAGCAGGCCGCAGGCGAGGGGGTTGTCCTCATTGCGGGCAAAGCCGTCTTCCTTGGGGCTGTATTCGAGCAGGCGGTGGATGGTGCGCGATTCGCGGCCCGAGGTTTCGGACATACGCTTGGCGGCGCGGCCCGTGGGCGCGGCCAGCAGAATGCGGGCGCGAACCTCGCCAAAAAGTTTGATGATGGCGTTGATGATGGTGGTTTTGCCCGTGCCGGGGCCGCCGGTGAGCACCATAACCTTGCTGCGGGCGGCGGTGCGTACTGCCTCAAGCTGCTCTGGCGCAAGCGAAATATTGAGCTCGCCCACCACCTTGTCCACGAGTGCGTCGGGCTTTTCAAAACGCACAGACTTGGGCGAGCGCAAAAGCCGCTGAATGTAGAAAGCTGTTTTGGATTCGCAGTGGTGGTAGCGGCGCATGTACACGCCAATTTCACCAAGGGCGCCGGGCATGTCCAGCTCTTCGCGCACAACGCGCTCGTCCGTTTCCAGGGCCGCAAGGGCGTCTTCCACCAGGCCTTCGTCCACGCCCAGCTGGGCGCACACGCCTTCAATCAGCTCTGCCTGAGGCAGGTAGACGTTGCCATCGTCGGTGGCCTTTTGCAGCACATAGAGCGTGCCCGCCTGTACGCGCAGCGGGTGGTCGTGCGCAAAGCCCAGCTTGCTGGCGGCGGCGTCTGCGGTGACAAAGCCGATGCCGTGGATGTCCATTGCCAGGCGGTAGGGGTTTTCGCGCACGATGGAAAGTGCATCTGCCCCGTAAGCGCGGTAGATGCGCACGGCGTAGGCCGGGGTGATACCGTGGGGTTGCAGAAAGAGCAGCAGGTCGCGCATGCCCCGGTGTTCGGCCCACGAGGTTCGGATGCGGTCAAGGCTTTTGCTGCCCACACCGCGCACCTTGAGCAGACGCTCTGGCTCTTCGTCAAGAATGCGTATGGTGTCCGTGCCAAAGGCTTCCACAATGCGCCCGGCCATTTCCTCGCCCACGCCCTTGATAAGGCCAGAGGCGAGGTACAGGCGAATGCCCTCGCTGGTGGCGGGCAGCATTTCCTCGGCGTTCTGAAACTCGATCTGGCGGCCAAACTTGGGGTTGTTGACCCAGCGGCCAGAAACCTTGAGTTGCACGCCCGCCTGCGGGTTGACCATGTGCCCGATGCACGAAACCGGGTCGCGGGGCCGGGTGAGGCCCGTATTGCCGCCGCCGCTGTTCACGCTGGCGGGCAAAAGGCGCAGCACGGTGTAGCCGTTCTCTTCGTTGTGGAAGACAACGCGCTCAACCGTGCCGGTCAGATCAACGGCTTCCGGGTCTTGCAAAAGGGGCAGGTTGTTCATGGGCGCGTTTTGCTCTTGTTAATGGGGCTTGTGGCCGCCTTGCGCTGGCGCGACCACCAGAACCAGTCGCACTGTTCGGCTGGCAGCTGTGAATTTTGGGCCTGAGCCACGGCGCAGCTGAACACATCAAGGCAGCAGATATCCACATTCTGCCCCTTGATACGGCACAGGTCGTTGTACAGGGCCTGCGGGTCACGGCGGGCCAGATCGGGCACATCCGCAACGCCGAGCAGGCGCAGGTCTTCAAGGGTTGCCGGGCCAACAGAGCGCAGAGCGCTCAGGGGGCGGACATCCGGGTCGGTGCTCACAGGCCAAGGCCCATGCGTTGCTGCAACAGCAGGGCATCGGCCAGGGCCAGGGCGGTCATGGCTTCCAGCACGGGCACAACACGCGGAATAGCCGCAAGGTCGTGCCGCCCGCCGATAAGCACAGATGCGGCATTGCCCTCTTTGTCCACCGTTTGCTGGGTGACGGCAATGGAGGCAATGGGCTTGACCGCCGCGTGCATGACAATGGTCTGGCCGCTGGAAATACCGCCCAAGATGCCACCAGCGTGGTTGGAGGCAAAGGTGGCCTTGCCAGGCTGGGGCGGGTCGGCAGGGAGCAGGGGATCGTTGTTCTGTGAACCGTGCAGCTTGGCAGCGCCAAAGCCCTCGCCCACAGAAAAGCCCTTGACCGCGCCAATGCTCATGATTGCATGGGCCAGCACGGCCTCAAGCTTGTCGAACACGGGTTCGCCAAGGCCAGCGGGCACGTTGTGGGCCTCGATGCGCACAATGCCGCCCAGGGTGTCGCCTGCTTTGCGGGCTGCCAGCACCACCTGATCCCACAGCTGGGGCATGGCCTCGGTGGCAGCGCAGTAGGGGCGGTTGCGGGCATTGTCCAGATCAAGGGCCGCCCAGTCCTGCACGGCAGTGCCGCCCAGTTCCACACAGGCCGCCATGATCTTTACGCCTCGGCGTTCAAGTATCTTGCGGGCAATAACACCGCCAGCCACGCGGGCTGCGGTTTCGCGCCCAGAGGAGCGCCCGCCGCCACGGTGGTCGCGTATGCCGTTGTACTTCTGAAAATATCCCCAGTCCGCATGACCGGGGCGAAAAACTTCGGCCAGATTGCCGTAGTCGTGTGAGCGCTGGTCTTCGTTGGCGATGTAAAAGGCAATGGATGTGCCTGTGGTAACGCCTTCATACACGCCGGAAAGCAGGCGCACGGTGTCAGATTCCTTGCGCTTGGTGGCGGTGGGCCCCTGGCCGGGTTTGCGGCGGTCGAGCTCGGCCTGAATGTCGGCCTCGGTGAGGTGCAGACCAGCAGGGCAGCCGTCTATGACGCCGCCAAGGCCCACGCCATGAGATTCGCCAAATGTTGTGAGGCGCAGAGCCTGTCCGAATGTATTGCCAGCCATGTGTACCTCGCCTTCATACAGCATTTAAAGACGCACACGTCTGCGTGTGGCAGCGCACTGCACTGCGTTTGCGCCTCCGTGGCGGGCGTCTGCTTGCGCAGTCGCCAGGGCAATTTCACGCTGAAATTGCTCCACGACCGCGCAAGAGCAGCGCGGTCAAGTGATGCAGTATAGGCAAG
>SAAX01000006.1 GCA_009929215.1 Deltaproteobacteria bacterium
TTGGTGGGTCGTGCGGGGATCGAACCTGCGACTCTCTGCTTAAAAGGCAGATACTCTACCTACTGAGTTAACGACCCGTAGAGACGCGGAATATAGCGACAGCCTCGGCGGCTGTCAAGCGCGTCTTGCGGCAAAATGCCGCCTAAATCTCATTTTTTTTCAAAAAACGCTACGCGCCCTTCTTTTCCTGCTTGGCCCAGGTGTCGCGCAGGGTTGTGGTACGGTTAAAAACCGCCAGCGCGTTGGTGCTGTCCTTGTCCTTGCAGAAGTAGCCAAGGCGTTCAAACTGCATCTTGTCGCCAGCCTTAAAGCTCGCCAGGGCCGGTTCCAGCTTGGCCTCGACCTTTTTGAGCGATTCGGGATTAAGGTAATCCAGAAACGTCTGCCCTTCTGCTGTGGCATTGGGGTTTTCCACCGCAAAAAGCTGCTCGTACAGCCGCACCTCTGCGGGAATGGCGTGAGACGCCGAAACCCAGTGGATGGTGCCCTTTACCTTGCGGCCATCGGGGCTCTGCCCGCCCTTGCTTTCGGGATCGTACACGCAGCGCAGTTCGACCACGTTGCCCGCGTCGTCCAGCACGGCCTCGCGGCAGGTGATAAAGTAGGCGTAGCGCAGGCGCACTTCTGCACCGGGGGCCAGCCGGTGATATTTTTTGGGCGGCTCAAGGCGGAAGTCGTCGCGTTCGATATACAGCTCACGCGAGAAGGGAACCTTGCGGCTGCCGTACGAGGCGTCTTCGGGGTGGTAGGGCATGTCAAACTCTTCCACCTGCCCTTCGGGGTAGTTTTCAATAACCACCTTGATGGGGTCAAGCACGGCCATCACGCGCGGGGTGTGCTCGTTGAGATATTCGCGCACGCAGAATTCAAGCATGGAATACTCTACGGTAGAATCGGCGCGTGCAAGACCGATGCGCGAGCAGAATTCGCGCAGGGCTTCGGGCGGAATACCACGGCGGCGCATGCCGCTGAGGGTGGGCATGCGGGGGTCGTCCCAGCCTGTGACGTGGCCTTCTTTAACCAGCTGAATAAGCTTGCGCTTGGAAAGCACCGTGTAGGTAACATTGAGGCGCGCAAATTCGATCTGCTGCGGGCGGTATGCGCCCAGGGTTTCGAGCACCCAGTCGTACAGCTCGCGGTTGTTGATAAATTCGAGCGTGCAGAGCGAATGTGTGATGCCCTCGATGGAGTCGGACAGGCAGTGGGTGTAGTCGTACATGGGGTAGATGCACCACTTGTTGCCCGTGCGATGGTGTTCCGCATGGCGGATGCGGTACAGGGTGGGGTCGCGCATGACCACGTTGGGCGAGGCCATGTCTATTTTGGCGCGCAGCACCTTTTCTCCATCGGCAAATTCGCCAGCACGCATGCGGCGGAACAGGTCGAGGTTTTCCTCTACGCTGCGGTTGCGCCAGGGGCTTTCCTTGCCGGGCTGGGTGAGCGTGCCACGGTATTCGCGTATTTCTTCTGCCGAAAGGTCTTCTACGTAAGCCTTGCCCATGGTGATGAGCTGCTCGGCGTAGGCATAGAGCTTCTCGAAATAGTCGGA
The DNA here is from genome assembly GCA_009929215.1 of Deltaproteobacteria bacterium. GTDB lineage: Bacteria > Desulfobacterota > Desulfovibrionia > Desulfovibrionales > Desulfovibrionaceae > Desulfovibrio. The sequence goes on from SAAX01000006.1 coordinate 1,550, forward strand.
AGCGTAAAATTCGCGGTCGTCCCACACGCCGCCAAGCCAGTGCACATCTTCGCGGATGGAATCAACGTATTCGGTTTCTTCCTTGGTGGGGTTGGTGTCGTCAAAGCGCAGGTTGCACAGGCCGCCAAACTCTTTGGCAACGCCAAAATTGAGGCAGATGGATTTGGCATGCCCAAGATGCAGATAGCCGTTGGGCTCAGGTGGAAAACGCGTGTGCACTCGGTTGCCAAAGCGGCCCGTGGCATTGTCTTCGGTAATGCGGGTACGAATAAAGTCCATGCCAACTTTACCGGTTTCGCCGGTGGCTGCGGATTCGTCAGCCAGGGGGGCGGCAGGCATCTTGTCATTTTCGGGGGCCATAATGCGCTCCAATAGTTCCATTTAATGAGAAGTCCATAAAATTACGCCAACCAGCGCCCACGGTCAATGCGTGGAACAGCGCGTTGCCTGACCGATGTGAAATATCATTTTCCACCAAGTGGAAGAACATTCTTGACAGGTGCTTCTGTCTGGGCTAGCTTGCATTTCTGCATTCTGGTCCGTCATATGATTGGCCTTATGCTGCGGAGAGGTGTCCGAGCCGGCCGAAGGAGCTCGCCTGCTAAGCGAGTATACGGGCTTAAACCTGTATCGAGAGTTCAAATCTCTCCCTCTCCGCCACATACGCAAGTAAAACGGCGAGTTACTGACAAAGGTAACTCGCCGTTTTTGCGTCTGAACGGGGTAAAATGGGTCTACACCAAAGAGGGTCTACACAAAAGACAGGGGCAAGCCCCTTCACTGGGCAGATTTTCCGACAGGTTTCTGAACAATTCTGGTCTCCTTCCAAATCAACGGCCTACCACAAGACATACCTGCGATAATGCTCCCGCTCTCACCAGAATCAGTGACCTCGATGCTTCTGCTTCTTTTTATCTTGCTTTCGGTCAAAGGCGTTGCGACTTTGCAAATTCTTTCGCAACCTCCGCTCCTTCGCGTTTCTTATTTTACCTAGCGACCTATCCAATTTTATGGCTTCCCTAGCCTTGGTGGCCCCTCCGGCCTGGCTTACCGCCGCCGCAGCTTCCCGGATCCGACGTTTCGGGTTTGCTGCAAATGCCTTGATAGGGTATTTCATAGACGATTCAGTCCAGAACAATGCCCCCTCAAAGCTGCTCAAAAAAAACTCTCGTAGCTCAGCATTACTGGGCTCTGGGCCAAACACATACCTTGCCACACGGTAATTGTCCCCGTTGGCATCTGAATTTTCAATGTACGCGACCCAAAAACCATCTTCAAATAAAACCAAAATGTTAGTCCGAGAACTCTCCATTACAATTCCCCTTGATTATGAAATAGACAAGGAATGGACAACCCAAGGGGGAAGGTTACTGACATGACTTGCATGCGCCTGGACTACCAACCAGACTGTGTTTTTATCCTTGTTGCAATTGATCGATGAAATTATTCCTGCACAAATAGCAATACCCTGTAAAGGGCGAACTGCCATAAAGAGGCTCGCCCTTCAACCGACACTGCCAGAGCATCCACAACATATGCTATAAAAACAGCGAGTTATAGCTAAAGATAACTCGCTGTTATACTTGCGATCGCGCAACAGCCTTGCCCAACACTCTGCCGCCTGCCCAATTATCGGCAAACTTGATTCCTGCCCAGCTTAGAGCCTACAAAGAACTACACGGCGCAAAACTGCGGACCTCAGCAGTTCTTACCCGCTTACTGCAGACAAAGTCTGACGCTCCTGGCTACGCACAGAGCACCCTTTGCAAGGGGATATCATGAACAAGATTAGCGCACTGCGCCGCTCGGTTGCAATTTCCATATTTCTAACAGTACTCGCATTGCAGGGCTGCGGCGTCAGATCAATCTCTGATTCGGGCTATCAAGCTGAATCCCAGGGCAGATTTCGGCCAGCAAGCAACTCCCTTTATAAAGGTGAGTTAACAGAATTTGAGGTCTTGGGCATCGCCTCACAAACACTCGCGACACAAGAAGAAATCAACCATTCATTGGAAGAGCGGCAAAAACTCACCCTGCCCAAGGGGTCGTCCATTATGCTTGTCCAATCGGGTGCCATAATGCCGGACGACCAAATGGTCAGAGCGTTAGAGTCACATCACCGAATCGTGGCGTTTTCTGGCATTCCGACCGAACCAAGCAACGGCAACATTGCCCCGGCATTGCGTTTGGCGGCGGCACGAGGCGGCTGCGAAAAAATCATGGTTTATTGGGGCATTTTGGAAACAGCCCAAAAGGATATGAGCACGAAAACTGTTTCATGGGTTCCCATAATCGGGGGCATGATACCTGATGAGTCACAAGAGATGCGAATTCGCTTAAAAGTAGCAATCATTGATGTAAAATCGGGACAATGGAAAACCATTTCTCCCAAGCCAATACAAGACACCTCTGCCAGTGCGCGCTATACCCGCGCATCATCTGACCAAAGGCAGGTAGAGACTCTTAAATCTCAGGCATATGCAGAACTAGCCAACGATATTGCCAACAACCATGCAGAATAAGCTTTGTTCCAGTTGAACAGGGCGGGCTGCCGCAAAGCAACCCGCCCTTTCTACTGCCAAGCAATAAAGCCTGCGCTGCTACCTCAGCCCAAGCTCTGTGGACGGCTACCGCGCTGCACAATACCCGCCGTACTGACCGCGCTACGGCTATCTCAAACTGCGATTGCTCTCATTCCATGCTCTGGCCCAATCCAGAAAATCTCGGGCACTCATGGGCTTTGCAATGCCATAGCCTTGCGCCAGCGTGCACCCCAATTTCAGCAAACTTTCTCCGTGTTCGGCGGTTTCGACGCCTTCGGCGATTACCTGACGGTAAAATGCCTTTGCAAGCCCCACCACACCAACCACAATTGCAAAATCGTTGGGGTCTTCAAGCATGCCGCGCACAAAGCTTTGGTCAATCTTGATTACAGCGGCCGGCAGACGTTTGAGATAGGTGAGTGAGGAATAGCCCGTGCCAAAATCATCCAGCGCGAACCCCACACCCAGGTTTACGCAGTCAAACATGAGAGTTGAGACTTGATCGAGGTCTTGAAGGGCGCTTGTTTCGAGAATTTCAAGCTCCAGATGGCCTGGCGAAACGTCTGGGTGCTTGGCCAGCAATTCCGTGAGCCGAAGCTTGAATGCACCACTTAAGAGCTGGTAGGCGCCGATATTGACGCTCACCGGCAAATCGAGCCCGTAACAAGACCAGATTTCTATCTGTTCCAGGGCGTGCTCAATCACCCACTCGCCAATGGCGATGCTAACCGGGTGCTCGGCGATTGGCGGCAAAAATTCCGAAGGGGGCAAGAGGCCGAGCTCAGGATGCTGCCAGCGAATCAATGCCTCTACGCCAATAAGCGTTTTGGTGCGCAAATTGACCTTGGGCTGAAAATGCAGAACAAGCTCGTCGCGTGCGATGGCTTTTCTAAGGTTAGCCACCAGTTCTTGCAAGCGAATGGTCGCTTCGCCCTGCACAATATCAAAAATAGCGTACTGGTTCTTGCCCTGTTGCTTTGCCTGATACATGGCCTGATCGGCGTGCCGCATCAGCAGATCGGCTTCTCCGTTATCTCTTGGATAAAAAGTCACCCCGATACTGACCGTAATGGAGAGTTCCAGGCTTGCAATAAGGAATGGCTGTGCAGCCACATTCAACAGGCGCTCGATAATGGGAAAACAGTCGATTTCGTGTTCAAGCCCATTTAACACTGCAACAAATTCATCCCCACCGATGCGCGACAGGGTATCCCCATCTCGTAGAACATCCTTCATGCGCTGCGAAAGTATCAGCAGCATTTGGTCGCCAATGTCATGGCCATGCAGATCGTTGATCTGCTTGAAACTGTCAAGATCGAGATACAGTACGGCCAGTGACACGTTGCGCTGCAAACATAAAATCATTCCATCGCGCAGTCTGTCTGCCAAAAGAACACGGTTGGGCAAGCCTGTCAGCGCGTCATAGTGTGCCGCACGCTCCAGCTGGCGCTGGTAATCTTTCATCTGGGTGATGTCTGTGAACAGAACCACATAATTCTGCACAGCACCGTCTGCGTCGTTGACGGCCGTGATATCCGTCAGCGCAGCATAGAGCTGCCCGCCTCTGGTTCGATTCCAGAGCTCTCCGCACCAGTTGCCCCGTTGCGTAAGTGTTTGCCACATATTGTGATAAAACTCGTCACTTTGAAGCTCGGATCGCAAGGCCAGATGACTCTTGCCCCTGATATCGTTTTCCTTGTACCCGGTAATGCGGCAAAATGCGCTGTTTACTTCAACAATAGTGCCATCAGGATCAAGGATCATGATCCCTTCGTGCGAATGAGAAAACACATTGGCGGCACGCTGGCGACGCGCCTCTTCCAGTCTCTTTTCCGTTACATCAACAAAAGTCACCAAGGTACTGCTATCAGGCAACCGCTCAACCACAATGTCAAAAGTACGCAGCACGCCATCGGCGCGGCACAACTGGTATGCACGTGCAGCAACCCTTGCCTCATGCGCGGCCTTAACCTGCTCTTGCCACTGCTGGATTAAAGTTATGCGCACAAGGTTATCGGGACATGTGCGCTGCCACCACACATCTACCGTTGGCACATTATGCAAAGCATAGCCAAACATTCGGGTGAACGACGGATTAATGACGATAAACCGCTCATCTTCGCCGATAAGTGCAATGCCCTGCGGCACGTTTTCCACCAGTGTTCTGAATCTGGTTTCGTTCTCGCGCAGGCGCTCCTCGCGTTCCACCACAGCCTCTGCCATGACCGTGATGTTTTTTGACAGGTTTTCAATTTCTTCAATGGGCGAAGGGGGGATACGGGTATTGTAAAAGCCTTCCGCAATGGCACCGATCCGCCCCGAAAACCGTTCCACGCCCTGGGCGATACGCCTGCTTACCACCAAGGCAGCCAAAACCGTAACCACCAGGGCAATCAAACAACTGAGCGCCAAAAGCCAGAGGGTTGACCGCACAATGCCGTACACCTGCTCAACTGGCTGGCCCGACAACGTCGTCCACCCTGTTTCGGCAATGGGTGTCAGGCAACCGATGTAATCTACGCCATCAAGGCGAAAGTGCTGAATCTTTGCGTCATGATGCGCAGTGGTCAATGTTACCAGATTTTTTAGATTTTCCTGCCGCAAAGCCCGGTCTGCATCGGGGTGGCCCACCACGTTGCCGCGCTGGTCAAGAATCACAGTCAGGAACTTGTTGTCTTCGCTCAGGCGGCCTGCAAATCGCGATACTTCCTTGAGATCAAGCTCGCCTACTAAAACATATGGCTTCGTGGGATGGTCGGTAGCAGATGTCGCAAAGGAAAATGGCAAGGCCAAAGCCACCACAATGTTGCCACGAGCAGAAAGATAGGTATTAGACCAGACTTTCTCGGCGCGCTGCCTCGCTTCCATTGCAAAGGTGCGCCCTGAGAAATCAATCCCCAGCAGGTTGCCCCGAAGGCTGCGATTGGCCTTGGGCAAGCCCACGGCAATAACCCGGGACGCAGGATCAACAATGTACAAGGCCTCAATGCCAAGCTGCACTTGGGCAGCCGTATCGAGCATTTCCTGAAGCTGCTTGTGCTGCGATGGCAGTTTCATCGCCATATCACCCGCAAGCAAGGTAAGTTGCGAGTCAAAACTGCCCAAAAAGTGCCCAACCTGTGATGCTGCTGCCTGACTCAACAATTCGTGCTGGTTACTCGCCTCGGTCTTGATTTTGGGCACAAGTGCCCAAAGCAAGACGAGAGCCACCGCCAATACAGATAACACTACCTGAACTGACAGGCCCAGCGACAGCCAGAATCTGAGTGGGCGTGACATTGCGCAACCTCGCTCAGTGAACCCGTAAAAATTGGCCGTTATGGATGGTGGTCATATACGTATCCCTTTTCGCATCACCCATTTTGTCAAACCGAATTTCGGACTGCACCCCAATGAAGACCCCTTGCGACAAGATTGCCTGCTTTAACGTCTGGGATTTTTCCTTGGCCGCAAGGGCAGTGAGCAGCACATTCGTGGCGTCAAACGCAGTTACGCCGCCAAAGCCGGGCTCCATGGAAAAACGGTCGAGATAGGCCTGACGAAAGGCAAGAAAACTTGGGTTATTGCTGTCGCGATCCATAAACTGGGCTATCATCACACCCTCAACTGCGTTGCCGCCGAGTTCACTCAGCCTCTCGGTCGCAGCCCATTCAGAGGTTGCGATATGAACATGCTGGTCGCGCTTTCTGACCTGTTGCGCCAACATGGCGGCATCGAGCGAATTGGCAATCACAAGAACGGCATCTGGATTCACATTGAGCAGCTTTTCTGCAAGCGCTGCAAAATTTGTGTCGTCGCCCGAATAGTACGGTTCGGTCAAGACAACTTCGGCGCCATGCGCTGCAAGAGCTTTACGATACTCTTTCAACCAGCTCTCGCTATAGGCAGCATTACGCAGGTCGCAGGCCGCAGCAACCCGGCGAATGCCTTGCTGCCTTGCCTGATAATCTGCGCTCTTATGCGCATATTCTGCCGTCGATGAAATTACACGAAAAAAATAGTCGTCGATGTGGGACAAATCCTGGGTCGATACGGTGGGGCTCAGCATGACTATGCTAGCCTGGTTGACGATGGGAACCGTCGCCATGGCAACCATGCTGGTCATTGGGCCGACAATGCCCTCAACCTTTTGGTCGATCAGGCGCTGCACGGCAGCTTTCGCCTGCTCGGCGTCCTGCTGATCGTCTTCAATCAGCAGTTCAATGGTGCGCCCATTAATGCCCCCCGCCCGGTTACGCATTTCTACCGCCAGCAGCGCGCCGTTGCGCCCCGCAATGCCAAGATCGGCCACGCGGCCAGAAACGCCGCCCAAAAATCCAATTTTTACTGGTTCTTTTGGCGAACAGCAAAAGAGCGAACTAGCCAAGATCAGTATCAGCAGTAAAGAATGCAGCTTGGTGGTTATCATGACTATCGTTTTCCACTTTTAGGTGAATGCCTGCTAGCCAGCTTGATGCCTCTGCACCCAACTGCAATTGTATGCTGTTTTCCGTCAGCCTGTGAACGACACGACCTTTGGTGTAGAAATAGCTATGATGCCTGATTGGACATAACGATTGAAGGCAGTGAACGCAGCGTATTCTTTATAATATCCCATGAAACAGTGATTACTATCGATACCACAAACGCGAAACATCTATTGCGTTCAATCAAAAGAGCATATCATGCCCTATCATTAATATATTGATTCATGAGTATCGATATTATCCAATAATTTCAGCCAACAACATCAGCACGGCAAAAAGCGGCAAAATCGTTGCAAGAATTCAGATGCCATGCGCCACAAATATTAGTGACCCCATAAAAAAAGATACAAACTATAAATAAACATACCGTTTATATCTATCGGGCGCAATGCGAAAATATTAACGCAGATGCTGCAAGGTTCCTGAATTTTTCCAAAGCCGTAGAAAACTCCATACACTTTCGAGCAATCCCCCGACTCAACATTGCCTTCAGCATCACCACAAAAAAGCGGGCTGCCACGAAGCAACCCGCCTATCTTGAATATATAACACTAGCCCGGCATATACCCTGGCTTGAGAGTCTGGAATGAGGGCAGCGCCCCGCAAATAACTATTTGCACCGATTTAAAAATACTGCCAGCACTCCTTGGCACATCAAACAGCGTAGAGGGGCACTTGGCCCACTGTGCAACCTGCCGCTAGAACTCGAACTTTGCCTGCATGCTGCCGGTCACCCCCTCACGCTTGCCCACATAGCCCTGCACCCCCACGTCAATGGACAAGGGCAGCGCTGCATAGGGGGTAAACACAAGCCCCAGCTCACCGATTCCGGTATCGCCCCGCATAGAGGGAGCCTTCATGTCATAACCGTTGGTCGTAGCGCGGGCCTTGCCATCAAATTCGCGCTCATAGGCAGCCCCGGCGTAGGGACTGATGTAATCATTGACCCTATAGCTAAAGCGGGAGCCAAGCCGCAGGCGGCTGGAATCCACATCCTTAAAGTCTATGGGGTCACCTGTGGACAGGGTTACAGAGTCCCCCTTCTGCCGTGTCCAGAAATATTTGCCGTACAGGTCAATTGAGGCATCGTCCGTTATATTCCATACATAGCCGGTTCCAAGGTGCAGACCATAATAGGTTGATGAGGAATCATATTCCGCACTGCGCCCTGCGGCATCGCGCAGGTCTGAGCTTTCGTATTTGTTATGCAGGCCGCCAGCCCGGCCAGACCCTTCAACATATATATGACCGGGGCCAGTATTTGCAAAATCCATACGCGCAAGCAGGCCACCACCAATATACCGGGTGTCGCCGTCACCCTCCACCGAAGCCGCGTTGCTGAATGAATTGTATGTACTGTACGAGCCGCTGCCGTATTCAAAAAAAGGCCCAAATGTCAGGCGGCCGAGGGAGGTATTCACCCCCCAGGCAAAACCGGCCATCAACGAGAGGCTGTGCACATCCACATGCGACCCGGTATTATACCTGACAGACCCGCCAGAAAGCGCCCCAAACCCGGCAGGCGCGCTACCGCCCGCCGCAGACCCGGATTTAGCGGCAGAAACGGCAGAGTTCATGCCCTGCCCTGCTGCCACGTCTGCTCCTTGTGTCACCATTCCAAGGCCGGAAACAAAACCCTCAGAGAGGGCCTTTGTCTGTTCGTTCACCGTAGGGCCGCTGCTGCTTTGGGTAGAAACTGTGGCGAGCAGCTTGTTATTATCTTTTGTGATGTCAAAATGGTACAAAAGGGTCACACCCTGCATGCCCGTGCCACTGGCCGTGGAGTTAAGGTTGCTGTTGGCAACCAGGGTTCCGGCGTCAATGAGGGTTATGGTATCGCCCATTTTCAGGGGTGAGGCACTGCCGTTAATCCCTACATTAACGGTTGAAGATCGGCCGGAGCTGCCTGTAAGATCTGCCGTGCCCGTCACTGTCATAACCGTATCACCCGCCGACACTGTGGATGGCAGATAGAAGTTGAGATACTGAAAATTATGGATATTCCCCACTGTCAGGCCAGTGGTTTTTATATTCAGTGTATTGCCGCTGAATGCCTCACCGGGCGTACCCGCAACCAGATATCCCCCATAAAGGCTTGCGGCTGCAAGGCCAGGTGTGCCACTGATGGTCACAATATTATTTATGGCCTGCCCAGTACCATTGGGCGCACTGACACTCCCACCGTATATATTTGACACAGTACCGCCGCTGATATTGACGGTATTGCCCGAGGCCGCATGCGTTCCCGCCAGGTGATCAGCAGTGGCGTTGCCGCCATACACACTGTTCATGGTACCGGCGCTGATGTTGACAATATTGCTGGAGGCCGTGGCATAACCTGTGCCCGTCGAACTTCCCACATAGGCAAACCCACCGTATATGTTGCGGGTTGTTCCTCCATTAATGTTCACAGTATTACCAGATGCGGTCATTGAGCCAGGATCGACATTTTTTGCATAACCACCATAGACGTCGTTGGTATTGCTGCCAACAAATGCCGGATTAATTGTCACGGTATTATTATTCGACCCAATATCACCACCAGGCACTGTTCCATTATAATACCCTCCATATATGGCGTAATCTACAAAACCTCCAATGATATTCACGGTATTGCCATATGAATAGATATTATCACTGTGCGAAGGCAAATTGTTTGTTCCACCAATACTTACCGTCCCATTCAAGGACGATGCGTTACCTATAACGTCCTTATAGTTAGAGCTGTAGTCAACGGCAGCTGTAATGCCCACTCGAGGACAAACAAGCAGAGCTCCAAGCATGATTATGAAGAACAACAACGGGGTGGAACCACAAAAAACACATTGATTATTGCGCCACGTTTTCCGGCAGACTGGGGACACCATCATTTGCTCCAATAGAACACATCACAACTGCAATATAACTGCTGGCCTGCGGAGAGCATCTACCAATGAAATGCCGTCTCCCGCTCCAACGGTCTGCCCTGTGTGGGATAATAGAAAAGGAGCAGCAGACCATGCCTGCCGCACCCTGACGCCCAACCGGGGCAATCGGACCTGCCATAAATGCTTTCTCCAGAACAAACCCATAAGGGACTGAATTGAAGCACATAATTTCAGCAGCCTTTTGCTCTATTTATTTGACCTGCGATATCACCCGTCGAGACCATTCTGCGAAAACCCAATCACCCTAAAGGGTGATTACTGCCCAAAACAGGCATGAATACCTGCTCTGCCGCCTTGCTCATAATTTTCTGGCAAAACCAAGCCACTGGCTCGAACAAGGGAAGAAGCGAACCGCACGCTGGCAGACCACGACTCCAGATTCGCACATTCGCCCTTGAGGGGGCACGGCAATACGCCAGATACTGCCAGCTGGCGCAAGCGACCCAGATGGGCATATTTGCCATGACTGAATGTAAAAAAGGCGGGCTGCCGCAAAGCAACCCGCCATATTGATGGCGTAACATAAGCCCAACCCACAGCCCCTGCCCAACCATCGTGCCCCTGTAAAAATGACGCAAAAAGCTGACTCGCAGCCCCTGCTCTTGCAATCCCTTCAGCCTGGCCTTGCACCACGCCCGCCGCAGAACACCGCATCCATACGTGTCTGATCAACCAGCACGGCTCAACCACCCGCCACAGATACAAGCAAAATGGCGAGTTACTGGCAAATTGTAACTCGCCATTATTACATCAAAAGGCGTAAAAGTATGGCGTCATTAAGCGCAACGAAAGCCGTAGCGCAGACCTTGGCTCAATCAGAGGAAAACAAGATGCTACTTGCCAGGGTGTATTTCAGTTATTTTGCTGCCCTGAATACCCAGGCCAGCCATAAGTCCCTTCTGGTTAAAGAAAAATGCGTACACCCCTGAGCGCGCCGTGGTAGTGGTAAATGAGCGGGCCATCCCCTCATCCACAACAACCACGCTGGGGCCAACGCCTATCTCCCATCCGCCGCTGCTTTTCAGATACTTCAGATCATCATCCGAAAGAAAAAACAGGGCATAACCAAACTGCTGAACACCGGCCTGCAAGCCGTAGGATGCTGCCACGGTGCGGTAGTAACCCTTGGTTCTGCCTCCAACCCGCAGTGCACCTTCGCCGAACTGACCGCCAATGATAAAGCCGCCCTTGACTATACTGGGGAAGACAAGGATTCCCTTGGCCGTGCTCCCCATTTTTTTTGCCGCAGGGCTTGTAGCGTACAGCTGGTTTAAGGCAGCAGTAACATCATAATTAATGGATGCTGCGCTGTCAGCTTTGGAAGGCGCAGGAAGAGCAACAACCGCAAACGCCAGCAGGGACAAGAAGACCATCAAACGCCGAAGAATATTCCCGTTCATTGACCATCCCCCTCTTTAAGTGTCCCTTGAAAGTACCGGCCTTATCAAATCAACGCTTGGAACCCTTCCGCACTGCGATATCGACAACCTCAAGATAGCTGATGCCCAGCGTATCCCCTACCTTGACCTTGTTGAGATTCTCGGGATTTTGCACCTTGACGGTCACTACCTTACCGTTGGCTAACTCAAGCTTGGCCAGCTCATTGGTTTTATCGAGGGCAAGTATCTTGGCGGTAACGTTGGTTTCCGTTACGCCCATACCCTGAGGTTTGGACCCGGGCTTGGCCCTGACAACGACTGTAGACTGCTCGTTGACCACGTCACCGGACTCTGCCATCCACACTTTCAGCTCGCGTCCGTAAGAGATATCGACCATATCCCCTTTCTTTACTTGTGGCAGATTGACGGCTTCCTTGCCTACATGAATTATGAACAAATCTCCCTGAAGGCTGCTCAAGGTTACCTTGCGCGCTTTAAGATCAACAGCTTCCACCTTTGCCACAGTGCTCTCGACCTCAGAGCTGCTTACCAAAGGTTCCGCTGGCTGGTCAGAAGATTGCGGAGCTTTTTTACTGCAGGCCACCAAGCATATCATCATAAGTCCTAGCACTACTCCAGAAAATACAGTCTTCATGTCTTTTCCTCCCAAGGGCTGACTTTTTTCATTTGGTTACCAACAATTTTCAACATCAATAAAGTAGCTTTTGTCTACCATGCCGTCAATTATATCTTAAATACGGCAATATTATCTCAGTTCACTTATTTTAAATCATTGCATACGCAACTGGCAAACATGCGGCTTATTTCTGCTATACTGTTCATTCTGCTCATAGAAATGCTTTGATACCAGCCGGATTGAGAAACTGTTTATGGCAATATGGAGTATCAACCTTTATGGAGTTCTGACTGCGTGAAGGAGAGGACAATGTAGACAAGCGCATCCCCCACAAATATCGCAGTGCGCAAATAAATTTTGATTCTATGCCCGTGACGGTGCAGGCCCATCAGTACTGCTACAAAGAGCGGCACATGCCTTCTTGAAGTGCGCTCTTTCCTCTCTAAAAAGGCTCCGGGCCTAGAGTAACCGCAAAAAAACGATAAATGTATGCAGCCAATACCTGTCCGCATGACGCAAAAGGGTGGCACGCAGCAAGCCCTGTTCAGATTCAGTCGCAAATCACATATCTGATAGTTGATTACCAACTCTACCACAAACAAATATACCATGATATTTTGATTACTAAACACAATATCGGTCATTATACACACGGCATTTATATGGACAGCCCATGCGATCTGTGCAATTTAAATAACATAGCAAAATGGTAAAATCGCTCATTGTTGCCTGATTCGGGAAGCTTATTTCGATAACACCTGCATGGGTGTGCCACTGTTATCTACAAAGAGAAGTTGCCGCCGCCCATCACCAATTTGCCAAAGATTTAATTTTACACAAAAAAATCAGATATAGCATAGTTGGCCTTATGCAAGACGAGCAAAAAAAACTGATACCCCATGTGGCACCCAGGCTCTTCAAGCGTTATCCTTCCATGACACACATGCGCGACCCGCTCAATGCCGAATGGAATCGTAAGCTTGACGAGCAGCTTTCTGCCCACGAGCTGGCAGAGCTGATCGACTTCAGTCCCCTGAACCTCATCTTTCACAATTTTCTTGAAGTCGTCGGCCTGCCTGTTTCAATCATAGATTTCAATGCCCGGGTGCTCGCATCTTCAAAATGGCAGCGCATCTGCTCGGAATTTCATCGCGTCAACACACAGACCCTTGCGCGTTGCCTTGAATGCGATGCTGTGCTCGCCCGCGAGATGCTGGGCAGCAAGCCCTATGTAACCTACCGCTGCCATAACGGCCTCACCGATTGTGTTGTCCCCATTGTTATCGAAAACCAGCACATGGCGAATCTATTTATTGGCCAATTTTTTCTCGAGCCGCCCGACCTGGATTTTTTTGCCCGGCAACAGGAAGAATTCGGCTTTGACAAGGCTGCCTACTTCAAGGCGCTGTCAGAAGTTCCCATTGTGGCAGAAGAAAAAATACCTGCCATTCTAAACCTGCTGTCCGGGCTGGCGCACCAGATCGCCCAGCTCAGCCTGGCCCAGAAACGCAGCCACGCAGCCTATGCCAGCGTAGAGCAGCAGGTCATAGACCGAACCCGCCAATTGCAGTCCAGCCATGAACTGCTCAACAAGTTGTCGTCACAGGTTCCAGGCGTCATATACCAGTTTCAGCTGAGAACCGATGGCACAGCCTGCGTACCCTATGCCAGCGATGGGCTGCGAGAACTGTTCGGCGTGAACCCGGCAGACGTAAAGGAGAATATCGACGCCTTGACCCGCGTTATTGCCCCAGAAGATTTCCCGCATGTATGGAAAGCGGTGCTTGAGTCTGCCGCCACACAAACGGTCTGGAACTCACAGTTCAGGGTAAATCTGCCCGGCAAGGGCATACAGTGGCGCGAGGGCACAGCCAGCCCGGAAAAACTGCCCGACAACAGCACCCTCTGGCACGGCTTTATTCAAGATATTTCAGAACGCAAACGCACTGAGGGCATTCTTGCCGAAGCCAGCCGCCGCCTGGAAGAACTGAGCATAACGGACGCGTTGACCGGCATAGCCAACAGGCGGCAGTTCGATATGGTCTTGGACCGAGAATATGAACGCCACACGCTAACTGCTGGGAATTTGGCCTTAATATTTATAGACATTGATTATTTCAAGAGATTTAACGACAAGTACGGACACATCGCAGGCGATAAATGTCTGCGAAAAGTTGCCCATACCATTGCACAGCACATGCGGTCTCCAGCTTGCGCGGCCCGCTTTGGCGGCGAAGAATTTGCCTGCGTCCTGCCCAGTACAGATATGGACACAGCCATAGCCTTGGCAGAACAGATCAGAAAAGCCATCATGAACCTGCGCATTCCCCATGCGGCATCTGACGTGGCAGGCTGCGTTACGGTGAGCCTTGGTGTGGCTTCTGGCCCTTGCGTACCCGCCAATTCCATAGCAACCATGGTTCGGACAGCAGATGCACAACTATATCGCGCCAAGGGCAAGGGACGCAACCTCACGGAAGCTGCATTTCTATCAGGAGCGGACGGCGTGTAGCCTTGAATAGTGGGCAGGTTCCTGCCAACAGTCAGGAGATTGCGGCCCGCTACGGCGGCGAAGAATTTGTAATCGTATTGCAGGGCCTTGACGGGCAACGCGCATTGAGCGTGGCGCAAAGCATTGGCAAAGCTATTGTGAACGAAGCCATCCCGCACAACAAGGGGGCGGCTGGCGCGGTCACAACCTTCAGCGCCGGGGTTGCCTTCTGCTACCCAACTCCAGACCAATATCCGGAAGACCTGCTTAAAAAGGCCGATGCGGCACTGTACCAGGCCATGGCCAACGGCAGAAACAACCGTGTCCTGGCAGTGTAGCGCAAAACGCACCGTGGGCGCCTCAATCTTGCTCTCTTAGTGGGCAGGATCAACCACTGCCTTTAAAAAGGCAAAATACTTGCCGTCTTCTTTTACCATGTGGTTCAGCACCAGATCGTGAATGATGCATTGCAGCATTTGCGCAGAAGAAACGGTATTTTCAGCATCCTTCCGCAGAAGCTCGGCACATTTTTGCAGTAATTCCTTGTGGCGGGCCATATGCGCTTCGGCCTCCGGGTATCTGCTGGAAAGCAAAATCTCTTCTTCGTCGGCAAAATGCTTTTCTACGAGCTGATAAATGTTTTTGAACCGGCTGTGCAGCTCTGGCGCGTCTTCTTCTGCAATCACATGCTCAAGCAGGCTGTTGACGATGGAAACCAGCTCATGGTGCTGTCCGTCAATTTCTGCATTTCCAGATGAATATTCCCTGTTCCACACAACTTTTAAGCCCCAGCGGCTCCCTGCATGGTGCTGCACATGCAGAGCATCACCATCTGCGCTAAATTTAACGCAATTACGCCCCTCATTCTTGGCCAGATAGAGCTGTTCGTCCGCACGCTGCACAATCTGCTCTGGCAGAATGGAATCATGACAGGCGCAAGACACTACCCCGATACTGACCGTCACCACACTGGCCACCTGTGATCCTGCATGAAGAATGCCGCGCTGCATAACGGCCCGGCGAATACTCTCGGCCAGGTTCAGCGCACCCAGAATATCCGTGTCGGGCAACAGGCAAACAAATTCTTCGCCTCCATAGCGTGCGGCCATGTCTGTTGGGCGATTGAGGCAGTGCGCCACCGTTTGCGCCACAGTTTGCAGGCATTCATCACCCTTCACATGTCCGTAGGTGTCGTTGAAACTTTTGAAAAAATCTATGTCCAGCATAATAAGCGAAAGCGTCGCCCCAGAACGGATGTGACGGTTGCGCTCATACGCAAGCATTGCATCAAAATGCCGCCTATTGGAAATTTTAGTCAGGCCGTCCTCATTGCTCATGAGCTCCAGCTTGCGATTGGATTCCGCAAGGGCAATCTCAGCAAGCTTGCGCTCCGTAATATCCTCATGTGCCACAACAACCATGCGGGGCCCATCACCACGAAAGGGATTAACCCTGCCCAAGAACCAGCGAGGGCGCTGAGGAGAATGACAGCCATACTCCATGACAAAGGAATCAAGCCTGCCATCAAGCACATCCTGCATGCCCTGGGCAAACGTGCGCGCTTCCTGAGCATTTTCTGCGCATACGCCTTCGCAAACATGCAGATAATTTGCCCCCTCAGACACCTCTTTGTGCGATATGCCATTGCCAGAAGCAAATTCGCGCCAGGCGTGGTTGACCAGCACAATCTCGCCCGCTGCGTTTATAAGGGCAATGTTGGCAGAAAGACCGTTGAGCGTGGATTCCAAAAACTGTGTGGTCGCCCGCAGCTGATCTGACAATCTTTGGCTCACCAGCATAATGAGCCCAATGGTCCAAAATGTGCTGGTGGTCATGAGCAGAAAATATGTTGCAGCCGTGGGGGCTGGACGTGTGAACAGGGCCATGCCCGTACCGCCCCACCAGGGCAGCACCGCGAAGACAAACAGCCACAATGTATTAAAGAGGAATATATATTTTAGAAATCTGGCAGGCAGCGTGTGTTTGCTGTTGCTATGGGCAACCGTTACAGCCGATGCCAGTGAAATAATGGCACATGATAAAGAAATGAAAGTTCGCCGCAAAAACATGCTGCCGTCAATAAATACCAAATAGCACAGCACCGCCAGGGCCACGCCTGCAACAGACAGCACAGGCCGCAGCAGCTTTTTATTTTCTACAAATTCTGCAAGACCCACATAGATGAATACAAAGCAAAGCAGGAATGATGCTGCATAGATAAATATAGCGGCATTGGATACTGCCGGCACGTCTCTGAATGAATTAATAAAAAAGCCAAATACCATGAGCACGCTGCCCAAGACCCACCACCGAATCCCCTGCCCGCCCCTGTTAACCCTGTACAGCAGTAAAAAGGCCACCAGCTGGGTGCAACAACACAAACCATAGCAAACAACTAGTGTTTTTATATCAACAAAATCAGTCATACTGCCGCACTCGTGGTTGAGGGATTGCCTAATTTAATTAAACCATCACACCACATGCCAGAATGATTGTAAACAACGCAACAACGCTTGCGACCCATATTCATATTTTAGATAATTATCCGCCACACAAGGCCAACAATCAAACTACTTTCCGATAAACATACATATAAATTGCCTTGCTTACGATCTTACACATTTATTTTCAATATACTACTATAGCAATAGAAAATGTAATAGCGCAACTCGGCAAAACACGAATCAAACAATCAAAAAAATGCAAATACCTTGTTTTCACAAATAAAATGTGGCTAACAGAAAGCCATCACAGCATTACTGTAGCCACAAATTTTGCGCCAACACACTGACGCAATAAAAAAACGCAAGAGGCAAAACCGCAAATATTCAGCTCAAGACTATCCGCCTATGATCTGCATGGCCATCTTGGGCATGGAGTTGGCTTGCGAAAGCATGGCAACCGAAGACTGGGTCAATATTTGCTTGCGCACAAACTGCGTCATTTCCGAGGCCACATCCACATCTGAAATGCGCGACTCGGCCGATTGAAGATTCTCAGCCTGGGTCTGAAGGTTGCTCACGGTATTTTCAAGCCGGTTTTGCAGGGCCCCAAGTGAAGCACGAATTTTATCTTTTGAAACAATGGCCTTATTAATCGACACTAGGGCCTTCTGGGCCAAATCCTGCGTGGATATGGACGTTCCGCCGTTGCCAGCAGTGAGGTTGGTATCCGTCTCAAAATTGTTGAAGCCGTCCAACACATGGACATTGCCAGAGCGATCCGAAGCAAAGACATAATACCTTGTATGCCCCTGATTCCAATAACCGTTTGCCGTCTGGTTAGGATCGAATTGCCCCTGCACCTCTGGTGGGGCAGCAGTATATTGATAATAAGCGTTAAGTGGCACTGCCACGTCAAACGAAAGATTGTATAGCGCTACATACTGTGCCTCTGTTCTTGGGCCAGCGTCCGCCGAATTGCCAACTCCGAGAGCACTGGCCGTGCAGTTGCCGATCTGAACATAGTAATAGTCTTCGGCACTGTCGTTGGCTGTGCCAAAGTGCACCTTGAGCTTGCCCGTGGAGGACATGCCCGATCCATCGTGGGTGCTACTGGAAAGACTGCCGTCAAGCAGGTGAATGCCGTTAAAATCTGTGGCATTGGCGATTCTGGTAATTTCGGAAGCCATGGCCTGATATTCTGAATCAATCATAAGCCGCTGCGTGGAATCATAGGTTCCAGTAGCAGCCTGCTCTGCCAGTTCCTTCATGCGAATCAGCTTTTCATCAATGACTGCAAGCGCGCCGTCTGCCGTCTGGATCAGCGAAATGGCATCGTTGGCATTGCGCACCCCCTGATTGAGCGCGCTTATATCTGTGCGCATCAGTTCACGGATAGCCAGACCAGCAGCATCATCGGCGGCACTGTTTACCCGTAGGCCCGTGGAAAGACGCTGGGTGGATGATGCCAGCTCGGAATAGTGCGACTGTAGGTTGTTGGCCACAACAGTGGACATCGAGTTGGTGTTTATGTACATGAGCCCCCCCCTTTCCTGAGCCCATGCAAAATTCATGCGCAAGATAAAAGCAATCTATACTCTAACCTTAAATACTTTTTAAACTCTAGTTACTCTTTTAACATCATATTTGTACATAAATAACTACATTAATATAATCAAAAAATACATTAAATAATCACATCAATGCACATATAAATGCTATATGTAACTACAAACTCTTATAAAAAAAGTATTTTGTCATCAATTAAAGATTTGACTACAGGCTGGCGCGCAGCAGTGCGGCCCCACGCCATACACAAACAAGGAAACAAATAGGCACGAATATGGCCGTAGACCTTACTAAATTGCGAATCAACGGCCATACAAAACGGCATCTTTACGCGCTCGTTAATCTGCCGAAGTCTAAGAAGAAAATTATTCGACAAAAGCAACCCTGCCAGATGCACCTCTCAGCCCCAGTCACAGGGAGCATTTTTTGACGGCATAAACTGCCCATTGCCATTTTCAGATGCCAGTTTTCAGACAATGTGCGAACGCTTGCGGGCGGCAGTTGCCCTCCCGGCGGGCTGCCAGTCACACAAGCCAGCGCATCTTTGCCGCCACCCAGGGCGCACACCCCACGCAAAGCACTACCAACAGCCATAGGTTGCCTGACGTCATATCGTAGGCGGCCAGCAACTCTGCCAGCGTCTTTCCCAGTGCCAGCCCCAGCAATCCCTCAAATATCACCGCCAACCCAGCCCATACCAAGCCTATGCTTGCCAGCTGCCCGGGGCTGCTCACCCCAAGCCGGGGAATACACAGCCATGCCAGCGCCCAAACCAGAGCGCACAGGGCAATGCCGCTCAAGGTCAAGGCGTATCTGCCCAGCAGCGGCTGCATAACATAGTCCCTCACCAACCCATTGATCACGGCCAGCGGAATGATCATTAACCATACAAGCAGTGATTTGATAACAATCTTCAAACGGCCCTCCAAGCACGCTGCATCGTGCATACGGTAGCAACCTGCCGACACAAAGCGCCCCATGAGTACTGATCGGCCAGACAAAACCATCTTGCTGCTCAAATTGTGGCAACGCAGTCACTGCCACTGTATATACAAACCGAACCTGGACGTTAAAACTCCCCATTCACTTGCTATTGATTATTGTGGCTGTTAGCATGAAGCTACAATCAGCATATTGCTTCTGCGCTTCAACAGAATCATCAGGCTTCAGGGATACATATGCTCAACAATTTTTTTGTCGCACGCCAACCTATCTTTGACCATTCTGGCAAGCTTTGGGCCTTTGAACTGCTTTTTCGCAGTGGCCTTTCCGATAATACCGCCGTCATAGACGACCCGGACGCTGCCACGGTTCTGGTTGCTTCGGGCGGTTTTCTGCGCGCCACCTCTGGCATGCCCGAAAATGTCAAAATGTTCATCAATTTCACTGAAGAACTGATTTTCAAGCGTTTTCCGCTGGCACTGCCCCCACAAAATACGGTTATCGAAATACTGGAAAATATACCCGTCACCCTGGAACTGGTGGAACGGCTCAAAGAGCTCAAGACCGAGGGCTACATTATTGCCCTCGACGATTTCGTGGGCGATACGGGCTACAAGGATATCTTTCCCTTCATCGACATTATCAAGCTTGATTGCCTTGGCCGCAGCATCGATGACGTGATTAACATCAAAAACCGGTTTTCTGGCACAAACTGCAGGTTTCTGGCAGAAAAAGTTGACTCTGAGGCGGCATTTTTTGCCTTTCGGGAGCAAGGTATTGCATTTTTTCAGGGCTACTACTTTGCCAAACCACAGATATTGCGGGGCAAGGGCATTACCAGCTCCACAGCCGTGCGCCTCAGGCTTGCGGCAGAAATCGAAAAAGACACGGTCGATACCGAGGCCATACTTACCGCAGTTCAGGCGGATGTTTCGCTCAGCTACAGGCTGCTGCAATACATCAACTCTTCTGCATTTTCGTTCCGGGAAAAAATCACGTCCATCCGCCAGGCCCTGACTTTGCTGGGCGTAATGAAAACCCAGTACTGGCTGCGCCTCATGCTGTATTCAGACATGCTCAGCACCAGCTCTAACCCAGAAATACTGCGCATGGCCTTGCAGCGGGCTCATTTCCTGGATGCTCTGGGCGTTGCATCCAGATTTGCATCCCAAAAAAACGAGAGCCTCTTTCTTGTGGGCATGCTGTCGCTGCTTGATGCCATTCTTGGCATCCCCATGATAACCATTCTCAAAGAACTGCCCCTGAGCGCAGAAATCAAGGCGTCACTGCGGGGCGAGGACGGCATATACTCCGACTACATCGCCCTTGCTGTAGCCCTGGAAAATCTTGATTTTGACCGCGCCAACAAGCTTGCCAAAACGTTACACATACCAGAAAACACTGTTTCAGAGGCATTTGAACTTGCCATACAGATATCTGACACCATGATGCATCAGATTTCTTCCATGTAAGACACTAATTTTATTAAAATACAGGGCGCCACATGTTCTAGACATGCAGCGCCATGTATTTTGTCAATGTCATGAGTTTTGCAATCCTGATTATACTTCCGACATATATTCTTTCAGCACGTTCTTATGAGATTGCTCTACAATATCGTTTATCACCTGCCTGTGCTGGGCAATAACCTCAAACATTGTTGGTGAAATTTTTGCAGCAAGCTTGTCTCTGATAATTTCAAATGCCGTGTCGATAGACAAACTTTTCCTGTACGGCCTGTCTTCCATAAGTGCAGAAATAACATCTGAAAATGCCAGTATTTTGCAACCCGTATCAAGATTTTCATCATGCAGCGAATACGGATAGCCCGACCCATCGATCTTTTCGTGGTGATTCTGAGCCCAAGTCACAATTTCGTTAAACCATTCGGACATACTCAGGGTGCTTAAAATTTGCCCTGTATAGTAGGTATGCAGCTTGACCAGATCAAACTCGTCGTCGGTGAGGGGCCCGTTTTTTTCTATCAGGCCAGGGTCAACGCCAATCTTACCGATGTCGTGCAGATAGCCACTGATTTTCAGCTTCAGACACCGCTCTGGTGAGAAGCCAAATATCTTGCCAATTTCATGGGCCAGGTTGGCAACTGTGTACGAATGCGAAGCGGTAAAGTGACTTCTGAAGTCAATGATACGCGAGATGGTAAGGGCAAATTCAAGTATGTTATCAAGACTGAGCGTAAAATTCAGCGATGAATCAACCCGCCGGAAAAGCTGATCAAGCTCAAGATTATTGATTTCTATCCAAAAAATGTCTGGAACCGCAGCTGCGGTAAAAGCCTCAAATACCTGCGGGTGAAAAACCGTGCCCACATTCTCCCTGATTCTGTCCACCACGGCTGCTTTTTGCTTGAGAACAAAAACTTCAGGATTAACAATAATATCCACCCTGTCTGCCAGATGCAGAATATGACTTTCGAGCGGAACCTCCCCCTCGGGCATGTTCAACGATGCCGCATAGCGGACATGATGGTGCTTGATGACCTGGGCAACGCCCGCAAAAGGGGGAAAAGATGAAAGCATTTTAAACCCCATTTCGCAGTGGGGCCGGGGATTTTGCACATCTTCCCTGATCAGCAGGTCACGCTCCTGAACAGACAATGCCCCAATATCGTGAATGGCAGCAGAGATGACCAACGTGAACAGCTGATCATGCTCCAGATTCATCTTTTTGCCGATGTGGTAGGCAATAACGGCGGTTCGCCGATGGTGTGACTTTAGCAAATAGTTACAGCTATCAATAGCCTTAATAACAGGAACAGCCAATTCTTTTAACGAAAGCTTTTCCATGTCAGTCACCATTGTTTCTAAAGGGAAAGACAGCACCTTCTGGTTGATAGTAGGTATAGCAAGATACCAGACACATGAAAAGAACATATTTACAAATAACATTCAGTCTGATCTTTAATCAAATTTTGCCGTATTAACCCAAAGTACTTACATCAACGGTTTGAAACCTGATGGTAAAGACAAAACGGCCCCTCAGCGCCAGCACACAGCGCCAGCTTTTTCAGCCCATGAACGTGCGCAAACACAAACATTGATAAATGCCGATTCCAAGCATACCTTTGCCACCATGCCTGCCAGCTGGGTACGCAACAGGGCTCCGCATGCCCTGCAAGTGCTCAAGCCGGCTGCCAGTATTTGCCCATCAATTGCAGGAGGTCGCATGCTTCGCTACGTGCACACCAACATAATTGCCCGCGATGCCGCAAGGCTCATAGCTTTTTATAAAGACACCCTTGGCTGCAAAAGCATCGGTCAAACCCGCGACCTGCGCGGGCCGTGGCTCGACAAACTCACGGGTCTGCCCCAAGCCCACATTATCGGCGAACACCTGCTGCTGCCCGGCTACGATGCCGATCACCCCACACTGGAAATTTTTTCGTACGACAGCCTGCGCGACTCACTGCCCCCGGAAGTAAACCGCCCGGGGCTAGCCCACCTGGCCTTTGAGGTGGACGATGTGGAAAAGACGCTGGCCGTCATTCTGGCCGCTGGCGGCGGGCAAGTGGGCGAGGTCGTTACCGCTGCCTACCCCAACAACATGGAAGCCGTATTTGTGTACGCGCGCGACCCAGAGGGCAATATCATCGAGCTGCAAAGCTGGCGGCAGGCCGATTCCGCACAATCATAGCGGCAAGACCCTGCAGCCAGGCACATATCTCAACAGCAGTATCCAAAAGCACACACCTGCTCCCGGCCATACTGCCCGGCAAATAACAAAGCCCTTGCTGCTCCAAAAAAACGGGGCGGCAAGGGCTTTGAACTACAGCAGGACAATAACTCTAGCTGGAACGCAAGGCCGCTATAAGCTGCTCGAGCTTTTTGGTCTGCGCCACAAGAGCCTCCACAGCCTCGGTTGACTGGGCCATGGCCTCGTCTGTTTCAGAGGCGATAACGCTGATGGAGCTGACCGCCCGGTTGATTTCTTCTGAAGTGGCAGACTGCTGCTCGGCCGCAGTGGCGATAGAGCGCACCTGATCTCCGGCCAATTCAACCATCTCCACAATCTCTGCAAGTGCTTCGCCAGAACGCTGCGCAAGGCCGGTGGCCTGGGCCACACGCTCGGCGGCGGCGTCCATTTGGCCAGCGGCGGTATTGGTTCCGCTTTGGATACCGCTTATGGCCGTGCGCACCTCTGTGGTGGCGTGGGCTGTTTTTTCGGCCAGCTTGCGTACCTCGTCGGCCACAACGGCAAACCCACGCCCGGCATCACCCGCGCGGGCCGCCTCAATGGCAGCATTGAGCGCCAACAGGTTGGTCTGGTCGGCAATGTCTGAAATAACTCCCATGATGGCCCCAATTCCCTGCGCCTGTTCGCCCAGGCGGCGCATGCTGTCGGTCATCTGCCCGGCCTCGGTGCGGATGCTTTCAACCGCAGCACCCACTTCTTCCACAAGTTTGGCTCCATCCTGGGCTTTGTGCTTGGCTTTTTCCGCATTTTCAGAGGTGGCCGAGGCGCTTCGGGCCACTTCAAGGATGGTGGCGTTCATCTCTTCCACGGCATTGGCGGTGTCGCCAACCCTGCCGCGCTGCTCACGCGCACCCTGGCTGGAATGCGCAACCTGCCGCGAAAGTTGCTGCGAGGCCGTAGCAATGTTTTCAGCCACCTGCGACACTTCTACCGCAGTTTGGGCAATGGCGGCATTTTGCGCTTCGATGCGGCTTTTCTGCCCGTAAATTTCCGTCAGATCTGTCCAGAATGTTATGGAGCCCAACATGCCGCCATCCAGATCATAGAAGGGCGTTGTCTGTACGGAAACGCGCAACTGCCTGCCTGCGTGTGTTATGTGATCAAACTCCCCATTCTGCGGCTTGCCTTCCTTGATTGCCCTGTCAGAGAGTGTTTCATGGTTGGCATCGCCTCGCGAAAACAGACCAGACCGCTGGCCCAAATACGAATCCTTGGGATCCGGCTTGTCGAGCAGGCGGCACGCCTGTTCATTGAGCCAGGTAACGGTAAAATCACTGCCCACAATGTAGCAGGGCGTGGGTATGCCGTTAAGCACGCCCTGGGCAAAGCCCAGGCGCTTTTTCAGCTCGTCCACCATGATGCACAGGTGGCTTGCAAAACGCTGCATCTCAGCCCGGTATTTGCCTGAAAGCTCCGCCTTGAAGTTCCCCTGCGCAACAGCTTCGGTAAAATCCGTAAGCCGTTGCAGAGGGCTGAAAACCAGCTTCTTGCTAAGCACACCAAGCACCAGGTTGAGTAAAATAACTGCGCACACACCCACAGCATACAGCACAGTGCGCTGCTCGGCCGCAGGAGCAGTAAGCTCCGAATCATAGGCGCTCATGCACACAAGCCAACCCGTGGAAGGAACCTTGGCCACAGACATGAACTTGTTTTCGCCCTTCCATTCATAGCTGAATGTTCCGCTGCCCTTGGCCAGCGCTTCCCTGATGAATGTTTCTTTGGAGTAATCCTGAAGCAACAGTTTTTTGTCCATGCTGTGGGAAATAAAGCGGCCAGCCTTGTCGAGCGTAAAGCCGTAACCACGACGTCCCATGCGTATGGGGTCGAGGGTTTTTTCCGTAAAATCTGTCCAGCGGGGGCATACTGCCACTGCGCCCAGAAGCGCGCCGTCCTTGCCGTGCACAGCTTTGGCAACCACAAAGATCAACGCATCGCCAGAGGTGGCTTTCATCACGCTTTCACTTATGGCCACATCCTTGCCGCTGAATATCTGCCGGGCATAGTCTCTGTCGGCCCTGTCACCGCCGGTCAGATCGGCCATATCGGCATTTATCCCGGCCACAATGCGTCCCTTGAGGTCAAGGAGCAAAAATGACCAGTACCCCGGCAAGTTTTTTACGTAGCTGCGCAGCAATTCCTGAGCCTCTTGAGGCTGCCCGGCAAAGGCATCCTGCACAGGTTTCTGGCGGGCCAGAATGGTGGCAACGTCTACCGACTGATTGATGTAAATTTCTGCCGCGCGCGCCACTATCTTGCTGGTTTCGTCAAGTGCTTCTGTCTGCACGCCCGCTACCATGTGATAGGAAGAGGTGGACACATAGAAAACCAGCACGGCGATCACGACCATAGTTGCTGCCGTGATTGAAAGTGTGCAAACGCTCTTGATACTGATCTGGCGCATGAAAAACTCCAGGGGGGCAAACGTGGGCTGACCATCGCGGCAGCAGGTTTGAACGCTAAAAAAGCCTCTCTGATTATTGAGTACCAATATTGTTACTTATCGACAACTGGTATCAAATCATTAGGGTTGCGGGCCTTGTGCCGCAGAAACGCCGGGGTTATGTTTCGGGCCCAAAACCGTTGACACCGCGCGATATTTGCTCGTAGATAACGGCCAACGAAGCGCACCACAACTTTTATCCCCCTCTGCTTTGACTTTCAGGATTCCTGCCGAATGCAACACCAAAATCCCAGCTCTGCCAAACCATATATTTCCAGCTCCAGCAATTTCAGGCGCAATCGCATAGTGCTTGTCTGCCTTGTTATCATGGCTGTCATGTCGTGGTTTTGCGCCATGACCCCGTGGATAAGCGACGATTATGCCTTTTCAAAAAACGAGGCGGGCCTGTGGGCAACACAGGCCAAGGAATACCTGGAGTGGAGCGGCAAGTTTGTTGGGCACTATATGGCCCGGGTGCTGCTTTCCGGCCCTGAATGGGTTCACCCGGTACTGACCCCCATCATGTTCATGCTGCTTGTTGCGGGCGGTGCGCTGCTGGCCCTGGGGGCGCAGTGGCGCGAGCGGCTGTGTGCATGGCATCTTGTGGTGGTGGCCGGTCTTGTATGGATAGCCTTACCCGCATTTGGCACTGTTTTTTTCTGGCGCACGGGCACGGGCGATTACGGGTACAGCCTGGTATGGGCCACGCTTTTTCTTGTACCCTACCGCATGTGGGCCGACAGGGCCGACTTTCGCCTGCCTGGCGGTGCCCTTTTTGTATTTGCCGGCATTTTGGCGGGCTGGAGCAATGAAAATGTGGGCATGCTGGCCATCTTGACGGCACTGGGCGTGTCCGTGTTTCGCTGGCGCGCCTCGGGTCGCGTGCACCTGTGGGCCATTGCTGGCATAGCAGGTGCGATACTTGGCTGGAGCATGATGATGGCTGCCCCCGGCAATGCCATTCGTCTTGCCGCCGTGGGCGGGGTAGAAAAAATACCTCTGGCGTCCATGAAGGCTCTACTGCGCTTTGTGCAGTTTTGGAGCACAGAACAGATCGAAATGCTGCCCTACTTTCTGGCGGCACTGCTGCTGGCATGGATGCTGCACCGACGCGGACTGCTGAAACCAGCCGCATGGATACCGGCAGTGGTGTTTTTCCTTATGGCCCAGGCAAGCCTTGGGGCCTTTATTGCCAGCCCCTCAACACCCTACCGGGCCATGAGCGCCACCTTCTTTTTTACCGCGCTCTGTCCTTTTTCGCTGCTAGTGGCATTGAACCCCACAAGCCTCAAGGCCCGAGCGTTGTTCACCATTTTTTGTGCCCTGCTGCTTTCAAGCGTGCTGATTGAAGCCCGCGTGTTTCTTATGGCGCAGCCCCTGCTTGCGCCGCAAACGCAATACAGCCTGCGCAACCTGGATTACCCCGAAACGGACAAATACTTCTTTCCCGGTTACGACATTCGCATGGTCGATCTGTTTTCGCAGAAATGGCGCAACATCGTACCCTGGCATGAAACCCAGACATTGCGCGTTTACGGTGCGCCCGATGCCAAGGCCCTGATTGCCTGCAACATTGCGTTCTTCGACAACCTGCCCCACGGCGAGGTGCATGTGGCGGCCAGAGTACGCACTGCCACAACCAGCAGCTTGCTGCAACGCGGCGCACGCGCACTGTTTGAAAGCAGGGACGAAGGCATAATTTCTGCCCAGGCTGTAGGGCTGCGGTATTTTCCCGCCAGTGCGGGTGTTACCGACGATGGCAAGGCAGCCGTGTTTATTCCCGGTATCAAATCAGTGGACGACATTGCCGCAATAGCAGTAAAACAACCGGGTAAACCCCTGGTTTGGCGTCGCGTTACGGTTACCCGGCCTCAAAACTGAGCGCCCCTGCGCACACTCTCCCTACGGAGGAAGTATCTTGTCCCGTTCAGCCCCTCTGCTGGCACTGGTTGTTCCCTGCTATAATGAAGAGGAAACCCTGCCCCGCACCCTTGATGCCCTGGCGAACCTGCTCGATGACCTCAAAAGCAAGGGCAGTGTCCACCCCGACAGCTACGCCCTGTACGTCAACGACGGCAGCCGAGACCGCACATGGGAGATGCTGGAACAACGCCACGCAGATGATCCCTATTGCAGGGCGGTGAGCTTTGCCGCCAACGCAGGCCACCAGAACGCCGTG
The DNA here is from genome assembly GCA_009929215.1 of Deltaproteobacteria bacterium. Lineage (GTDB taxonomy): Bacteria > Desulfobacterota > Desulfovibrionia > Desulfovibrionales > Desulfovibrionaceae > Desulfovibrio. Next base: position 29,281 of record SAAX01000006.1, read on the forward strand.
TGGGCGGGCATGATCACGGCCCGCGACTGGGGTGTGGACTGCATTATCAGCCTTGATGCCGACTTGCAGGACGACATAACCGCCATACCCGAAATGGTCGCCAGTTACGCCCAGGGCAACGACATTGTTTACGGCGTGCGCAACGACCGCACCACAGATACGGCCTTTAAGCGCCGCACTGCCCACATGTTTTACGGCTTTATGCGCTGGCTCAAGGTTCCGCTTATTCCCGACCATGCAGATTATCGGCTGGTGGCCCGCCCGGTGCTGGAAGCACTGGACGAGGTTCACGAACACAGCCTGTTTTTGCGCGGGCTTTTTCCTGCCCTGGGTTTTAAAAGCGCGCAGGTGTACTACATGCGTCAAAGCCGCATGGCAGGGGAAAGCAAGTATCCCTTCTGGAAAATGGTTTCCTTTGCCTGGAAGGGCATTACCGCGTGCAGTGCTGCCCCCCTGCGCTTTGCGGGCCTTATGAGCATGCTCTGCATGCTGTCGGCCATGGCCTTCAGCGGCGTTTCGCTGCTCAAGTACGCCATGGGCGAAACAATACCGGGCTGGACATCGCTGATCATTGTGGTGCTGCTGCTGGGTTCGGTACAGCTTTTCTGCCTTGCGCTCGTGGGTGAATATTTGGCCAAGGTCTTTACCGAGGTGCGCCGCCGCCCCCGCTACATCATTGCCAGAAAGCTGTAAGTGCACGCTGGGCAGTGCCCTTGTGTCACAGCCTCTGGCTAGTACACGGCAATGCCATGACTGGGCAGCATGTCTTTCAGCACATGGTAGCGGTGGTAGGCTGCGGCCTGATGAAATCTGTAGACATGCGTTGCTATGCCATCACGCGATGAAATGCCGTGTGCAAACTTTTTTTTGTCATTTTCCCATTCTTCTGGGTCATAAGCTGCAACCCCGGCAGTCAAGGCTGATGTCTTCCAGTTGGCTTCGCGCTCATCAAGTTCTTTTCCCTTTTTGAGCAGTCTGCCCAGCTCAACCCGCATTTCTTCAAAAGGAATCAGGCAGCTTGCCCCATAACGCGATTCGGCAAACTGCCTGAAGTAGCCATATATTTTTTCGCAATATTCCAGATAGGTCTGATGGTTTTTTCTGCTGCTCTGCAAATCTCTGCCCCGACATTCTTCTTCGTAGGCAAAACTCCATTCTGCATAGGGCCTGTCCGGCAAATCTGCCACAGGGCCATGACCAAGGGCAGCCGTGGCCTGTTCTGCGCTTTCTCCAAATACCGAATCCTTCACCACATTCAGGGCGTGAAACAGTGTGGAGCGCACGCCCTTCGTTGAGGTGTTTTCTTCATGCAGGGAATCCTGGGCCACTTTGTTAAACAGAGAGGACATGCCCGAAAAGCCGTAGTGCGAAAATGTATCTGCATAGACGTGCGCGGTTATTCCCAACAATTCCAGGCCATAATCCTTGGCTAGGGCAACAGAAAGATTGTTTTTGAACATCTCGTTAACAAGCTCGCCGTCCTTAACGCAGATGATTTTTTCATAAAAGGAATCGCCTGCCCCGCCCGGAAAAAAATGAAAGGGAACCCAGACCTTGCGCTGGTCTTCAAGCTTTGTCACACGATCACTGGTGCTCCTTGCCAGTGCCTCCAACAGGGTGTGCGCTGTGGTAATGCCAAACAGCAGGCCCCCATCTCTGTGCGCTTCACTGCTATAGCGCGTGGAATCATCAACAAACTGTGATGCATAGGCGATGGCGTTTGCATCAGCATCTGGAATACCCGCTGCCCGAGCCATAGCAAATGTGCAAAAATAATGCATATCCCTTTGCATTTTCCACCTCCGCTGTGTTTTGTACATGGTACACCAAGCCGCTCCTTTCAAACAAGATTATTTATACTCTGTAATTATTTATAATTTTTTAATATAAAATTAGTTCAATTATCCCGCATCAATTCAAAAAGCCCCTGGAATATAATCCAGGGGCATGATGAAAAGCTTGGCCAGGGGGGTAATAAACGGATTGGTGGGAACCCGTTCGTTGTTCAAAATTTACACGGCGGTTTCGACAGAAACATCCTGGCTGCACATAATAATTATGGATGCTCACCTTCCCCACAAAAAGCTAGGCGTAAAATTTTCCAGTAATTTCACTAATGGCGATTTCAACCACCGCCGCATGGCCGGTAATAATTACACTCTCATAGGCGGTATTGGTGTCGCAGGGCGTATCGGCCTGAATATACTGGTGCGGGCCTTCCACCTCAAAACACACCCTGGAATCAGCGCGAAGGTTTTTCAGCTTTTGGCCAACCGCCAAACCGTGAAAATAGACGCGCCCGTTCATGCGCACAAAATGCACGGGGGTCACATAGGGAAAGCCATTTTCGCCCAGCGTGGCCAGATGACCCACTTCAACGAAATCCAGCAGGGAATCCATCTGTTCTGTGCTCAACGGGTGTTCTTTCATACGAGCCTGCATGGTTCCTCCTGTGTAAACTGATACATAACGCATTGCGCGCAAACCTGTTTTTGCATGCATGGAGTGCTGAACAGCGTGGTCAGTTACAGCACTTTTTGACAACGGCTGCGGTGGTTGACAAAGGACAATATGCCTGCTGCCAATCGAGCCACATTACCAAGCAGTGCTATACGCCGTATTCCCGCAGCTTGCGCCACAGGGATGAACGGCTGATGCCCAGCATGTCTGCGGCCAGGGTGCGGTTGTCGCCCGCCAGTTCAAGGGCGTGCAGAATGTGCTGTTTTTCCATTTCGGCCAGGGGCACAAGTGGGGCCGGCTGTCCCAGAGCGTGCGCTGGTGCAGCGTGCGCCGATGCAGCGTTTGCCACCGTGCTCTGCGCGGCGGTAACCATAGCAACGGATTCAGCCCCTCGCCCCTGAGCTTCGCGCACTTCGGGGGGCAGGTGGGCAAGGCCGATGCTGCCGCCCGGCGGGCAGAACACCGCAGCCCGCTCCAGAATATTGGCCAGCTCGCGCACATTGCCGGGAAAGGGGTAGAGGCGCAGCGCATCCAGGGCGCTGTCGTCAATATCCAGCGGCACGGCCCCGCCCTGCTCCGCCAGCCGCGTCAGAAAAAAGCGCGCCAGCAGCGGCACGTCTTCGGCGCGGCTGCGCAGGGGCGGCAGTTCCTGCGTGACCACGGCAACGCGGTAGTACAGATCACGGCGAAAGCGCCCCGCCTCCACCTCTTCCTTGAGGTTGCGGTTGGTGGCGGCAATGATGCGCACGTCCACGGGTATGTCCACCGTGCCGCCCACCCGGCGCAGGTTCTGCTCCTGCAACACGCGCAGCAGCTTGACCTGCATGCCCGGGGGCATCTCGCCTATTTCGTCAAGAAACAGCGTGCCGCCGCTGGCGGCTTCAAACAGGCCCTCCTTGCGCCGCACCGCGCCAGAAAATGCCCCCTGCTCGTGGCCAAACAGTTCGCTTTCCAGCAGCTCTGGCGAAAGCGCGCCGCAGTTCACGGCCAAAAAACGCCGCCGCGCCCGCTGGCTCTGCGCGTGCATGGTGCGGGCGGCCAGTTCCTTGCCGGTGCCTGTTTCGCCTTGCAGCAGCACGGCCACATCAGTGGGGGCAAGACGCATGAGCGCCTGCCGCAGGCCGCACATGGCGGGGGATGCGCCCACCATTTCCGGCACAGAGCCGCTGGCCTCAAGCTGGGCGCGCATTTGGGCAACCTGCTGACGCAGGCGGCACTTTTCGAGCGCGCGGGCCACCAGCATGCGGGCTTCTTCCAGCGAATAGGGCTTGGCCAGATAGTGAAAGGCCCCCAGGCGCATGGCCTCCACGGCATTTTCGATCATGGGGTAGCCGGTGACCATGATCACCTCCACATCGGGCTTGCTGGAGCGCACAGCCTTGAGCACCTCCATGCCGTTCATGCCCGCCATGGCAATGTCGGTAATGACCACGTCAAAATCCTGCTGTGCCAGCAGGGCAAGCCCCTCCTCGCCGCTGCCCGCCTGGGCCGATTCGTGCCCGCCGCGCTCAAGGGCGCGCGCAAGGTTGGCGCGGGCCATGCGTTCGTCATCAATGATCAGCAGCCTGCCGCCAGTGCGTGGCGTAGCCTCGCGGGCATGGTTACCACTGGGATGCCCGGTATCCACAGATGCCGGGGGCTGTTCCTGAAGGTGAAAGTGTTCTGTGGTCATGCGTCTGCTCCTGAAGCCTCGGCACCGGGCCTCTCCAGCGGCAGGCGCACGGTAAAACACGCCCCTTGCCCCGGCTGGCTCTGCACCTCAAGCGTGCCCTTGTGCTTGCCCACAATGCCAAAGGCTATAGACAGGCCAAGGCCCGTTCCTTCGCCCACGGGTTTGAGGCTGAAAAATGGATCAAAGACCCGGCCAAGATACTGCGGCTCTATGCCCTTGCCCGTGTCGCTTACACGCAGCACTGCCATGCGCGCAGGCTCGTCCACCTGTGCGCTGATGCGCACCTCGCCCTTGCCGTCCATGGCTTGCGCGGCGTTGAGTAACAGGTTGATGAGCACCTCTTGCATACGCTGGGCATCCACGGGCAGTTCAAGCCCTTGCGGCACGTCCACCTCGATGCGCACACCCGCGCCCATGTCGTGCCGCACAAGAGCCACCGCCCTACCCACCACGCCCGCCAGCTCGTGCCGGGCCACGGCAAATGGCCGGTCACGCGCAAAATCGAGCAGGCCACGCACAATGTCGCGGGCGCGCACCACCTCGGCCTGAATCTCGTTCAGCTGAGCTGCCACATCTGCCGCTGCGGGCATGGGCCGCACGCCGAGGCGGGCGTCGTTGACGTCCTCACTCAAAAGCTGGCAGCCCACAGAAATATTGTTCAAGGGATTGTTGAGCTGGTGGGCCACGCCAGAGGTCAGCACGCCCAACGAACCCAGCTTTTTTTCCTGCAACAGCAGGGCGTGACGTTTCTCAAGCTCTGCGGCCATGCTGTCCAGAGTCTGGAGCACGTGCCGGGCCTCCTGCTCCAGCTGGGGCGGTGGCGGCGGCAAGGGCATGCCCGCGCCCACGCTGCGGGCGGCGCTTTCAATGGCCGCCAGCGCCCGCACAATATGCCTGCCAATCAACCACGCAAAGCCAATGCCGCAGGCCAGCAGGGCCGCAACGGCGCCCAGCAGCTGGGCGCGCAAGTTACCCACAGCGGTAAAAATACCCTGGCGCATGCGCCGCACCGCCGAATCGGCCAGTTCGCTCAGGCGCTGCCCCTGATCGGTAAGCGCAGCGCCGTCAGAAGGCTGGTCGTCCAGCAGGGCCTCGTAGGTTCCAATGCCCTCAAGCAGCAGGTCGAGGTTGTGGTGCGCACCATCGCCCACGCGGCGGCCCATGGCGGCATTATAATCCTGACCCACGGCGGTGGCCCGCTCACGCGTAAGCTCCACAAAACTGCGCAAGGCAGCCAGATCCCCCTGCCTGCCGGGGAAGAGTTGCAGGTTCTTTTCGTACCTGCGCATTTCAAGCACATCGCTGCGCAGGTCGTCCACCATGTCGATGAGGCGGGCCGCGCGGTCGATACGCCCAAGATCATAGCTGGCAATGCCGCCCAAAAGCAGCAGCATGACCAGAAACAACCCCGTGCCGACGGCTATCTTGCCGCGAATGGTATGCCAGACTGAAAAATGCGGAAGCATGGCCTCACCCCCGCAGGCGCAAGGTTTTAATTTCGCGCCCGTTGATGTTTCAATTTGCGACAGCGTATAAAAATAAAACACAACTGACAAGCCTTGCAGGGCAACTGTTTACGGGCTCCTACCCGCCGGGGCATGCCATTATGGAACAGTCGCGCTTAGCAACATTGCGGCTGGATGCTTTTCTTTATTCTTTTATAACAACTAGTTACATTTTGAACTTTTTGGCACAATAGTTGTAATTGTCTGTGCAGGAGGCCGACATGAACACCCTGCAAAAAACGATGGAAAACTGGTTTACCGCTGTGGCATACGCCGACGCGGGGCAACCCGGCTGGACAGACGATTTGTGGACCATTAACGGCAAGGCTCAGCCCTCTGTGCTCAAGCAACTGCTGATTTTCGGCGCGGGCAGCATACTTATGTATGTGCTGGCCTTTACCAATGCCGACGCATTTGCGGCCCTGTGCGCCAAGGGCGGCCTGTGGACAGCCCTGCCCATTGCCTCGGTGCTGCTGCTCTCGTATGTGCACGGTCATTTTGCCGGTGCACTGTGGGAACTGTGCGGCATTACCGGCGTGCAAAAAAAGGCCGCCAAGGCCGAACCCAAGGCTGCCACTCGCAAGGCCGCTACCCCCGCGCCCCGCATCGACACCACGGCAGTGGTTCACGGCTAGTTCCGCGTTTTCTACAGGGCCGGGCTGCGCCGCTGCCCGGCTTGTGTCATATTTTGCGCGCGGCACGTCTGGTTTAGAGCCAGCACAAACAAGTACGCCCAGGCACGTTTGCCCGTGGAGGTTAACATGGATCTGCTCAGTCTTGACCCGTCACAATTCATAACGCTCACACCTGTTTCCATAGCCTTTTTGCTGGCCGTGGGTTTTGTGGGCGGGCTGGTGAGCGGTTTTATCGGCTCTGGCGGCGCGTTTATTCTTACGCCCGGCATGATGGGTCTGGGAGTTCCCGGCGCCGTAGCTGTGGCCAGCAACATGTGCCACAAGTTTCCCAAGGCCATGGTGGGCGCCATCAAGCGCTACCGCTTCGGGCAGGTGGACGTAAAGCTGGGCATGGTCATTGCCGCCACTGCGGGCATTGGCGTGCAGATTGGCATTCGCATCCAGCGCTTTATTCTGGAAAACTGGGGGCAGGCTGGCTCTGACCTGTACGTGAGTATTTCGTTTGTGGTGGTGCTGGTAGTTGTGGGCAGCTATGTTCTGAAAGACGCCCTGCGCTCCAGTCAGGCCGGACTTGACGGCGACGAGGGAACACCGCCCTTGGCCCAAAAACTTCAGGCCATCAACCTGTGGCCCATGATTTCCTTCCCCAAATCCGGCCTGCGTATTTCGCTGTGGTTCACCCTGCCCGTGGGCATTGCCACCGGCATGTTGGCCGCAACTATCGCCGTTGGCGGTTTTGTGGGCGTGCCGGGGCTTATCTATGTCATCGGCGTGCCGGGGCTGATCGCTTCAGGCACGGAGCTTGTCACCGCATTTGTGATGGGGCTGTGCGGCTCGGTAAACTGGGCTCTGCACGGCATGATCGACATCCGGCTGGTCTTCATCATTCTGGCGGGGTCCCTACTTGGGGTACAGCTTGGGGCCATCGGCACCACCTACGTCAAACCAATCATGATCAAGTATGTCATGGCAGCCATCATGCTTATTGTTGCCGCCAGCCGCGTGGTGGCCCTGCCGGGATACCTGCACGCGCTGGGGCTCATCCATATGGGGCCGGGCATGCTGTACATCTGCAAGGTGGTCAGCTTTGTAACCATGTGCGCGGGCCTGCTTGTGGGTGCGGGTATGATTCTTGGTGCCATGTGGCGCGGCCAGCAGCGCAACCGCAGACAAGCAGCCCTGAACAGCGCCGCCTAAAAAAATCTCCTCTCCCCAAACCCTATAGCAAAAGGGCGGTGCATTGCGTCAGCACCGCCCTTTTTGTGCTTTTTTTCGGGCAGTGCGTCCCTAGAGTTTCCCAGCCCATTGCGTATTTCGCTCAATTCGATATTGTTCAAAAATATCGCAAAAGAACCTTTGTTCCCCGTTCACTCATGCCTCCGCAGGAGGAGACATGCGTCCGTTTATACGCAGCCTCAAGGCGCAATTCATTGAGGCCGTCACCCTGCTTATTCTGCTTTCCTCATGCTTTCTTGCGGCCATAACCGGGCGCGAGGCCAGCAGCGAGGCTCGCTATGAACGTGGCCTTTTACTGACCAACCGTGTACAATCACTAGCCAAATCCCTCGATCAGTCCATGTGGTTCTGGATCAAGGAAGTGGACACCCTGCGCCACACCATAGGCCTGATCGGCGGCGATATGGACAAAATATCCACCGCCATCAACCGGCTGCAAGACACCATGCCCGCCTTTGCCTGGATCGGCCTTATGGACCCCAAGGGCAAGGTGCTCTCCTCCACAGACGGCGTGCTGCAAGGCACAGACCTTTCCATCTGCGCCATCTTTCGCCAGGGCAAAAAAGGACTGTTTGTGGGCGATGTGCGCAACGCCACCCTGCTTGCCCGGTTGCTGCCCCGCCCGGAAAATGCGCCGTTCAAATTTGTGGACATAAGCATGCCCATTGGCGACGGCGAACTGAAAGACTGGGTTCTGGTGGCCCATCTGAGCTGGACCTGGGCCAAAGAGGTGGAAGAATTCATTTTGTCTGGCGAGGGTTCTGACTCCACCACGAAGATCATGGTTCTCGGCGCAGACGGCAGCGTCATACTTGGGGGCGACAGCGAGAAACCCCTGCCCCTGCCCCTGCTGCAAGAGCTGGAACAGGCGGATTCTGCCTGGCGGGTAGAACTGTGGCCCGATGGAGTATCTTACCTTACTGCCGCCGTCAGGTGCACAGGATTTAAGGATTACGATGGCTTGCAGTGGAACGTGGTGGCACGCCAATCGTTGGATGCCGCCTACGAGCCCGTGCGCAAACTTGTGTCGCGCATTCTTGTGGCTGGCCTGGTGCTGGCCCTGCTGTTTGCGCTGGTGGCGGGCTATACGGCCCGCAGGGTTATCGCCCCGCTCAAGGCCCTTACCCTTGCGGCCGACAAAATCAGCAAGGGCGAGCGCGTTACCATCCCGCGCAATGAGGGAATACTGGAGATCGAGGTACTTTCTTCCTCTCTTTCAACCCTGATTGATAGCCTTACCCGTGCAGAAACAGACCGCAACCGCATTCAGTACGCCGCCGAGCGCGATACACTCACAGGCCTGCTCAACAGGCACGGTCTGGCTGCCCGGCTGAGCGAATCCATGCCAGAATTGAAGCAGAATCAGGGCGTTGTTGAACTTTTATATATGGACCTGGACGGTTTCAAACCTGTCAACGACACCTACGGCCACCATGTGGGCGACGCAGTGTTGACCATTCTGGGACAGCGGCTTTCGCGCTGCCTGCGCAAGGAGGACGTGCTTGTGCGCCTTGGCGGCGACGAGTTTCTGGCCCTGCTGAGCCACCGCCACAGCGTACCAGACATTTTGCGCACGGTACGGCGCATACGCGAAACCGTTGGCTCGCCCATTTCTACCGATGGCCTGCTGCTGCACATTGGCATAAGCATTGGGCACGCCACATGGCACTGCACGGAGGAAACAGTTGAAGACGCGTTAAAACGGGCCGACAGCGCACTGTATATGGCAAAAAAAGCCGTCAAGCACCCGCACGAATCTGGCACGCTGTCCTAGTCCAAACGGCTCTGTACTTTTGCCTTAGCCGCTCCAGCTCTGCTCTTGCAAATAGCGCAGGCACTTGCCCGCTGTGGCAAAGTTTTTGCGCAGATCCGCATACTCTGCAACCGTGCGCGCCCCACCCTTGTCGTACAGCACAAGCCCGCCCGCAAAGGTATCCACATCGTCAGGATCATGGCTGATAATCACAGCCGGGATGGTCAGGTTGCCAATGATCTCCAGCAGTTCCTCGCGCAGATGCTCGCGCAACAGAGGATCAAGGGCTGAAAATGGTTCATCGAGCAAGAGCAGCTGGGGGTCTGCGTTGAGCGCCCTGGCCAGCGCCGCCCGCTGCCGCTGCCCGCCCGAAATCTGCGAGGGCAGGTGTGCGGCCAGATGCCCAATGCCCAGGCGTTCCAGCATCTCCTGCGCTTTGTCGTGCTCTTCGCCGCGCACCTTCCAGGGCCAGCAGCCCGTGCGCGGGTAGGCCACGTTTTGCAGCAGGCTCAGGTGCGGAAACAGCGCGTAATCCTGAAACATGTAGCCGATACGCCTTTTTTGCACAGATACGAAGACATTTTGCGCACTGTCGTACAGCGTGCAATCGCCAATGCGCATGTGCCCGGCATCGGGCCGCGTGAGCCCTGCCAGACACTGCATGGTCAGCGACTTGCCAGAGCCGGAAGGGCCAAAAAGCACAGCACACTTGTGCTCGTCGCCAATGTCATAGCGCACGTTCAGACTGAAGGGCGTTACCCCGTTCCTGAATTTTTTTTCCAGATGCAGGGATAACATCAGCGCCGCCTCTTGAGTCTGACCAACAGTTCCGCAGCCATAAGCAGGCTAACGCACACGACAGAGGTGATAACCACAAGCCACGAGGCTTGCAGGTCATTGCCCGCCTGAAAGGCATCGTAGATGGCAAGGGCCAGAGTTTGCGTCTTGCCCGGAATATTGCCCGCGATCATCAGTGTTGCACCAAATTCGCCCATGCCACGCGCAAAAGCCAGCATTATACCAGCAAAAATGCCCTTCCAGGCCAGCGGCAACGATACGCTCACAAACACACGCCATTCAGAAGCGCCAAGGGTGCGCGCCGCATCCTCCAGGTGTTTGTCCACCTGCTCAAGGGACGCGCGCGCCGATTTGTAAATGAGCGGAAAAACCACCACTGTGGCCGCCACAACCGCGCCCTGCCACGAAAAAATCAGGTTGATGCCAAGCTCTGCCAGACCCGGCCCAAGCACACCCCGCCGCCCCACCAGCAAAATCAGGTAATAGCCAAGCACCGTGGGCGGCAACACCAGGGGCAGGGAGCACAGGGCATCCAGCAGGGCTGGCATGGGGCCGCGCTTGCGGGCCAGCCGCCAGGCCGCCAGCGTGGCCACCACAAAGGAGACTGCCGTGGCAGCTCCTGCCACGCGCAACGAAAGCTCCAGGGGGCTCCAGACAAATGCAAAATCAAAATCCATGTCATCCCCCTGCCACATCACCGCAATACGCATAAAAAATTCAGGCGGTTGCCGCCTCTGCCAAAACGGCAACCGCCAACAGAATCCATTCTGTAAAAAAGCAGTTTCAGTTCACAGGGTCAGAACGTCTGCTCTTACGGCTTGGAAAAGCCGTACTTGGCAAGCACAGCCTGACCTTCGGGCGAAATCACAAAATTCAGAAATTCCTGTCCCATCTTGGTATCCTTGCCGGTGGTAGCCACTGCAATGGGGTAGCTCACCGGATCATGGCCTTCCACAATCATAACCACATCAACCTTGTCGGCAAGCTGCTTGGCGTCGGTACGATAAACAAAACCCGCGTCAACTTCGCCACGAGCCACATAGTCCAGCACCTGACGCACGCTGTTGCCCATGATCAGCTGGGGCTGCACGCCTTCCCACAGTTTGGCGTTGGTCAGCGAATCCTTGGTGTACCGGCCAACAGGCACAGATTCGGGGTTGCCTATGGCGATACGCTTGAAAGCCTTGATGTCTTCAAGCTTGGCAGGCTTTTTGGAACCAGCAGGCACGATAAGTACCAGGTCGTTGAGCGCAAAATTCTTACGAGTGGCGGGATCCACAACCTTGGCGGCCACGGCCTTGTCCATTGTAGCCTGGTCGGCTGAAGCAAAAACGTCCACAGGCGCGCCTTCCTGAATCTGCTTGAGCAGGGGGTTGGAAGCGGCATAGTTGGTGTTTACCTGCAAGCCCGCATGTTTCTTTTCAAACAGTCCCTTGAGCTCGGTAAAAGCGTTGGTAAGGCTGGCCGCAGCAGAAACGGTCATTTCCGCAGCCTGAACAGGAAGACTGAGCAGGGCCACGCAGGCCAGTGCCAGTACAATGCGGCCAAATGCCCCACGAGCTTGAGCTGTCTTTTTCATGAAGTTCCTCCGTGCGCCAGATGCGCTGTTTGTTCGATCACAGTACAGAAGCCCCAGACGCGGGCAATACAGTCGCGTTTTTTAATAAAAGCGTGAACACTGTACAACAAAGGGTTTTTATTTGTATAAGACCTGAAAACTGACGGGATGCTGCATGGAAAAAAACAAAAACCGTGAGGAAATGGCCGCGCTTTTGCGCTCGCTTTCTTCCGCAGACAGGGCCTGGCTGCGGCAAAGACTCATGCGCCGCGATTCGGCTGCGCTGCTGCAAGACACCGGGCGCATAAGCCCGCGCGAACTGCTTGCCGTGGAAACATGGCTGTGGGAGAGAGCCAGTGCGGCCCGTGGCCCGCGCGAAAAACGGCCCCGTCTGCGCATGTGGCTCATCTTTATGCTGCTGCGTTATGCGGGCCTGCGGCTTGTGGAAATTTTTGAGATCATGCCCACGCATCTCGATTTTCAAGAGGGCGTCATACGCGTTCCCGGCACGCACGAAACGCCAGGGCGAGAAGTGCCGCTGCCGCTGACCATCAGCCGCCGCCTCAAGCGCGTGCTTGAAGACCCAGCGCTGTTTCCTGAAACCCGCGAGCTCATGCGGTGCGATGCCAGCTATGTGCGCCGCTGCCTGCAACAGTGCGGGGCGGCCTGTGGGCTGCCCAAGGGCCTGTTGAGCGCGCGTTCGTTGCGTCACACCCGTGCCCTTGAGCTGGGGCGGCAGGGCCTGCCCCTGCCAGTGGTAGACATTTTTCTTGGTCGGCGGTCTGCGCCCGGCCAGAGCGGCATTGTCCGCTGCGACCCGCAGGAGGCCAAACGCCTGCTGCGCGAACAACTGCAAAGGGAGCGCCCCATGAAAACCAGTGCCCGCAACGTTTTTCAGGGGCGCATAACCTCATTGCGCCAAAGCGGACTGCTGGTCGAGGTGGTGCTGCGCACCGCTGGCGGGCTGCGCGTTTCGTCGCTGATCACCGACGAAAGTTGCAAAACCCTGGCCCTCAACGAGGGCAAGCTGGTCAATGCCAGCATCAAGGCTCCCTGGGTGCTGGTGCAGGGCGGCGAACTGTCGCCCAAAAGCTCACCCCCGGCAGAAAACTGCTTTACCGGCGTGGTTGAACGCGTGCGCGAAGACGAAATGGTGGCTGAAATTCTGGTGGCTCTGGGCGAAGGCAGCCAGGTATGCGCCCTGCGCAACCGTGGGCCGGAAAATCCCATCAATCTTGCGGCAGGCCAGACTGTTACCGTATTTTTCAAGGCTTTTTCCGTTATTCTGACCGTAGACTAGCCTTATCTGCACTGAAAAAAATCCGCGCCGGTTGTCGTTACGGCAATCGGCGCGGATTTTAGGTGCTGGCAAAAAAGGACGATTCTTGCGTAGGGAGTTTACTCACAATGGTACTCGACCCGAGTAGAATATTCCATGACGCCGCCAGCACTGTCAAAACCCAAAGGTAACAATGGTGTCCGGCGAGGATTTTTGGGCGCTGGCAAGGAAGTGTGGTTTTTTTGTGAGGGGAGTGTACTCTAACGGTACTCGACCCGATCAAAAACCCGCACTGACGCCGCCAGCGCCCAAAAAGATCGCCGGACACCCCTCAGGGGAGTCGCAGGACTTGCCTTGCCACAAATCCCGCGCCACCAGCGCCCGCCGCAAATCGCCCAGCAGACCGCGCTTGTCGGTGGCCCAGGTGGGGGCCACGAGTTCACGAGGGGCTGGGTCGCTCTGAAGGCGGTGGATAACGAGACTGGAGGGAATACGCGGCAGGGCTGCGCAGAGCATATCCACGTATTCGTCGCGCCAGAGGGGGTGGTAGATGCCTGCGGCATAGAGGCTGGCGAGAGCCGTGCCTTTGGGAACAAATACGTTGTGCAGTTTGAGCCCCTGGATGGGCAGAGCGAGCGCCCAGTCAAGACTTTGCAGAAAGTGGCGCTCGTCTTCGCCGGGCAGACCGGCCATCAGGTGGGCGCACACGGCTATGCCGCGCTCGGCAGCCATGCACACGGCTTTTTCTGCCTGGGCGGCGGTATGCCCGCGGTTTATGCGGCTCAAGGTCTGGTTGTGGGCTGTTTGCAGGCCAAGCTCCAGCCACAGGTCGCAATCCAGCGCCGCCAGCGTATCGAGCTTGGGGGCATCAAGACAATCGGGGCGGGTTCCCACGGCCACGCCAAAGCACTGGGGCAAGCTGCGCACGCTCTGGAGCAGTTGTTGCAAGCGCTTCTGTGGCCCGTAGGTGTTTGAGAAGGATTGCAGATACGCAACAAAGCGCGTATTGGGGTCGTCCCGCAGGTACACGGCACGCAGGGCATTCCACTGCTGTAGCAACGAATGGCCCCGTTTTGCGCGGCCAGAGCCAGAGCCGTTGGCATTGCAAAATATGCAACCATCGTGTGAAAGCGTGCCATCGCGGTTGGGGCAGCAAGCCCCGGCATCAAGTGGAATTTTTTGCACCCGGCAACCGTATTTATTATTGTAATGGGCGGCCAGAGTATGCCAACGCTGCATGTTTACATGCCTTGGGGGCTTATATCCGCGCTTGCGGACGGGACAAATATTTTAACCCTGCGTCCACCGTCTTGACTTCATGCCGGTTTTAGCAGAACAGTTTTCAGCCTGACGTTACCAATTCCAACAGCGCCACCCACTCCAGGCCTATTCGCCTCGCCGGGTGCGGGTGCTGTTTCAACATGACGGTAAGGTAGCACACCAGCACAGCGAGGCAAGTTAGACTAATGTCCAAAATTCTGGATTTCGCACTAGGACTGTTTTCCAATGACCTGGCCATCGACCTGGGCACGGCCAATACCTGCGTCTATGTTAAGGGGCAGGGAATTGTGCTGCGCGAGCCCTCTGTGGTGGCGGTCAAGAAAGACCCGCGCGGCAATAACGTGGTTCTGGCCGTTGGGCATGACGCCAAGCGCATGCTGGGCAGAACCCCCGGCAATATCTGGGCTATTCGCCCCATGAAAGACGGCGTTATCGCCGACTTTGAAGTTACCGAGGCCATGCTGCGCCACTTTATCGCCAAAGTTCACAACTCACGGCGTCTCGTGCGCCCGCGCATCATGATCTGCGTGCCCACGGGTATCACCCAGGTGGAAAAACGCGCAGTGAAAGAATCGGCGCAGTCTGCCGGTGCGCGCGAAGTATACCTGATCGAAGAACCCATGGCCGCAGCCATTGGTGCCGACCTGCCCATTCAGGAGCCGACCTCCAACATGGTGGTGGACATCGGCGGCGGTACGACCGAAGTGGCCGTTATCTCCCTTTCGGGCATTGTGTATTCGCGCTCGGTGCGCGTGGGCGGCGACAAGATGGACGAAGCCATCATGACCCACGTCAAGCGCAAGTATAACATGCTCATCGGTGAATCTTCGGCTGAAGAAATCAAGATCAAGATCGCCTCTGCCTATCCGCTTGATCCGGAACAGCAGATCGAAGTCAAGGGCCGCGATCTTGTGACGGGTATTCCGCAGAATATCATCATCACCTCTGAGGAAGTGCGCAAAGCCATTTCTGAACAGGTTGACAGCATTGTGCAGGCTGTGCGCATTGCCCTGGAACAGACCCCGCCGGAACTGGCGGCGGATATTGTGGACAGGGGCATTGTGCTGACGGGCGGCGGTGCGCTGCTCAAGGGCCTTGACCAACTGCTGCGTGAAGAAACCTCGCTCCCCATCACAGTTGTGGACGACCCCTTGTCCACCGTTGTTATGGGTACCGGCAAGGCGCTGGACAATCTGCACATTCTTAAAGAAGTGTGCATCGACTAGAACCGACGGTCCTCGCGCCCCTGTGCGGCTGACGCAATGCCGGAACACTCGATTCCGGTTCTGCGTCTCCGGCGCAGGGGCGCGGTTTATTCTGCACTGTTTTTCGGGGCATTACTCACCAATAATGCCTGCAAGGCTGCCTACACAGCCTTGCGCCACGTAGCCCTGGCGCACCCGGTATGCGCTGTATAGCGGCCATGTGAGCGTGACCTGAACCCTTGAAACGCGCAACTGTTCAGGGGTAATCTGCTCTAGGAGCTTCGGCCAGTGACATTGCGGCGTCTTCTCCTCCTCGCGGGCGTTTTGCTCATCCTGTTTCTGGGCATGTATTCCTGGAACCAGCGCACGCGCTCTCTGGATGACATGGCCGCCAAGCTGGGGCTGGAAATCACAGGCGCGGTTCTCACGCCCATACGCTCTGCCCAGGACGCGGCAGAAAACATGTGGGCCCGCTATTTTGACCTTGTGGCCGTGCGCGAAGAAAACGAAGCTCTCAGACAGAAGGTGGACGAACTTGAAGCCCGCCTGCTGGCCAATGGCGAAGATCTGGCCGAGCTCAAACGCCTGCGCGCACTGGTGCAGCTGCCCGTGGACCAGTCGTGGCGCCCCCTTGGCGCACGCGTGCTTTCGGGCCGCATGGGTCCCAACGCCGTTCTCGACAGCATCACCATCAGCCGTGGTTACAGCACGGGGGGCCGCCCCGGTACGCCGCTGGTTACGCATCTGGGCCTTGTGGGCCGCGTGCTCAAGGCCAGCGCCCACAGCTCCATTGTATTGCTGCTCACCGACCCCAGCAGCCGCATTGCCGTTTTTTCGCAAGAAAGCCGCGCCCCCGGCATTCTCATGGGCATGGGCACAGGCCAAAAGCTTGAGGTCAACTTTGTGCAGCGCGATGCCAAGGTCAAACCCGGCGAAATCATCATTACCTCTGGCCTGGACGGCAAATATCCCAAGGGTATTCCTGTGGCACGGGTACTGCGCGTGGCCCCCTCGGACTACACCCAGTTTATGGCCATCAAGGCCGAGCCCCTGGTGGATTTGCAGCATCTTGAAGAAGTGCTGCTGCTTGAACCCACCGGCGCGCCGCGCCCGCCTGACCTTGGCGAAGCACCCAAAGAATTTGTCGGGCCGCCCGTGCCCAAAAGCGCCACGCCATGAGCAAGCTGCGCAGCCTTGCCTGGTGGCTCTGTTTTATGGCCGGAGCCATCGTTTTGCAGGCAGCCGTACCGGGGCTTGATGTGCTTACGGTGGGGCTGATCATCATGCTGCAAGAGCGTGACTACAAAAACATGCTCTGGCTGCTGCCCCTGTTTATTCTGCTGCAAGAGGGCATGGGCACGCGCCCCTTTGGCACGGTCATTGTCTGGTACGCGGCGGTGATCTTGATGTTCAAGATGGGCCGCTGGCTTTTTGAGGTAGAAAACTTCATCTTTGTCTTTTTGCTTTCAGCCTGTCTGGGCGCTGCCTATTACGGTGTTGCCTGGCTCATGTCACCCTTGCAAAACCTGCCCTTCGATGTGCAGGGAACCCTGGACAGAAGTCTGATACAGGCCATCTTTGTGCCTTTCGCCTGGCGGCTGTTGGTGGCCACCCGCCACTGGAACCCCGATGATCAGGAAAACTGACACTACCTCTCTGCTCGCGCACAAAGATAAAAACGCGCACAAGGGCATTCGCTCCTGGCTCAAGATTCAGGTCGAGAGCGAGGGCTATCAGCCGCCGCGCGCGGGTGCCATCCTGCTTCAGGTTATGGTGGGTCTGCTGTTTTTTGTACTGGTGGTGCGCTTTTGGTATCTTCAGGTTCACCGGGGCGAAGAGTTTGCCCGTCAGGCGCAGGACAACCGCCTGCGCATCGAACGCATCTTTGCCCCGCGCGGGCGCATCCTCGACGACAAAGGCAAGGTGCTTGCAGACAACCGCACGGCCTACGGTCTTTCCATCGTGCGCGAAGACTGCCACGACATTCCCGCCACTCTTGCGCAGATCAGCGAATGGTCGGGCATTCCCCTTCAGCAGGTATGGGACAAGTTTCGCCAGGACCGCTTTAAGGTAAAACCCTTTGAACCGCTCCTGCTCATCACCGATATCGACTTTGATCTGGTGGCGCGCATAGAATCTGAAATCCACGAGTGGCCGGGGCTGGAAATTGTGGTGCGCACCAAGCGCAGCTACCCCGAGCGCGAGCTCTTCGCCCATGTGCTGGGTTATGTGGCAGAAGCCAACGAGCAGGAAATGGCCGCAGACAGCGCCCTTGCCATGGGCGACCTTGTGGGCAAGCAGGGGCTGGAACTGGAGCTGGAAAAGCAACTGCGTGGCCGCAAGGGGCTGTATGATGTGGAAGTGGACGCCCACGCCCGCGTACTGGGCAAAACCCTTCGCGAAGAACCGCGCGGCGGGCACGAAATACACCTTTCGCTCGACGATGATCTGCAAAAGGCCGCGTGGGATGCCCTGGGCGGCGAAGCTGGCTGCGTTGTGGTTATGGAGCCCGACAGCGGCAAGCTGCGCGCCCTTGTCACCTCGCCCGCGTACGACAACAACCTGTTTGCCGCCGGCATTTCGCAACGCGACTGGGACGCCCTGCGCACCAACAACCGTTTTCCGCTCCAGAACCGCGTGATCCAGAGCGTATACCCCCCCGGTTCGGTATGGAAACTTGTTATGGCCACCATGCTGCTGGAAAAAGGGGTCAACCCGCGCGAAAGCGTTTTTTGCCCCGGCCAGGTCAAACTGGGCAACCAGATATTCCGCTGCTGGAAAAAGGGCGGCCACGGCTCTGAAGACATGGTGCATTCGCTCATCGACTCGTGCGACGTCTACTACTACCTTATGGGCGACCGCATGGGCATTGACAAGATCGAGGAATTCGCCAAGGCTTGCGGATTCGGGCGGCCCACAGGCATTGACCTGCCCCACGAAAAATCAGGCCTCGTACCTTCGCGCGACTGGAAACGGCGGCGTTTTGGCCGCCCCTGGACACGGGGCGAAACGTACAACATTTCCATTGGTCAGGGCTACACTCTGGTTACGCCCGTGCAGGTTGCCGTGTTTGTTTCGGCCCTGCTCAACGGCGGCGACCTGCTCAAGCCCCAGTTGGTGGACGACGCCACGCGCGAGGTGCGTGGCCGCGTGCCCGCCAAGCCCGAAACGCTCAACTTTGTAGTAGAAGCCATGCGGCGCACTGCCAACGGCGGCACTGCCAAGGTTGTAGGCCGTAAGGACGCCGACATGGGCGGCAAAACCGGCACGGCCCAGGTGGTAAAGCTCAAGATGGCTGCTGGTGACCGCCGCCTCAAAATGTCTGAGATGGAATACGCGCAGCGCGACCATGCGTGGATTGCCACCTGGGGCGTCAAGGACGGCAAATCCTATGTGGTTATTGTCATGGTAGAGCATGGCGGCGGCGGTTCAAGTGTGGCTGGCCCCGTGGCGCGCAAGATATATGAGCACCTTTTTGGCCCCGACCCCAACGCGCCCATGCTTGCCCTGCCACAGCCAACACCCGTGAGCGGCCACCCAGAATAGCCATTTTACGCACGTAGCCCTGCTGGCGGTTACGGAAAGTTTTACACCAATCTGCAAACAGGCAGCACCGACAAGCAGACAAGCAGCATGGACAAACACCTATACAGCTATATCAACTGGGGCCTTTTGGCCTGCATGCTGCTGCTCTATCTTGTGGGCGTGGGCAACCTGTATTCTGCCAGCGGCACGCGGGTCGAATCGGGCATGGCATTCAATCCCTTTTATCAGCGGCAGCTCATCTGGGGCTTGTGCGGCCTTGTGTGCATGCTGCTGGCCATGCTTTTTGACTACCGCCAGTTACGCAATCTGGCCTGGCCGTTTTTTCTCATAACCGTTGTTCTGCTCTTGCTTGTGCCCATAGCGGGCAAGACTGTATATGGCGCAAAACGCTGGATATCGCTGGGTTTCATGAGCATCCAGCCCTCTGAAATGGCCAAACTTTCGGTGCTTGTGCTGGTGGCCCGCCTGCTTGCGCGCGACAGCCGCCCCCTGGGCTGGAAGCATTTTGGCAGCGTGCTTTTCGTGGGGCTCATACCCTGCGGGCTCATTGTCATGCAGCCCGACCTTGGCACCACCCTGCTGATCCTGCTCATCATGGGCGGCATGATCCTGTTCCACGGGCTTAAAGGCTATGTGCTCAAAACGTGCCTGCTGGCCGCGCCAGCCGCTGCGGCCTTTATGTGGTTTGTGGGCATGCACGATTACCAGCGCCAGCGCATTCTTACCTTTCTCGACCCCGGCAACGACCCGCGCGGCACGGGCTACCACATTATCCAGTCGCGCATTGCCATTGGTTCGGGCGAGTTGTGGGGCAAGGGCTTTCGCGAGGGCACGCAAAGCCAGCTGCGCTTTTTGCCCGAACGCCACTCTGACTTTGCCGTGGCCGTTTTTGGCGAAGAATGGGGCTTTGTGGGCTGCGTGGCCCTGGTAACCCTGTTCTGCCTGTTTTTGCTCTCCATCTTTTCATCCGCCGTACAGGCCAAAGACCGCTTTGGCAGCACACTGGTGGTGGGCGTGTTTTTTTACTTTTTCTGGCAGATATTCATTAACATGGGCATGGTCATCGGCCTCATGCCGGTGGTGGGCATTCCCCTGCCCTTCATCAGCTACGGCGGCAGCGCCACGGTGGTCAACTTCACCCTGCTGGGCATAGTCCTTAATGTGTCCATGCGCCGTTTCATGTTCAAGAGCTAACCGCAAGCCAAGGGAGATACACGTGGCAAAAGACGAAATAGCCTACCTCGGCTCTGATACCGTCTACGAAGGCAAGCTGCACTTTAAGGGCACTGTGCGCATCGAAGGCCGCTACACAGGCGAAATCGTGAGCGACGGAACCCTCAACGTGGGCAAGGACGCCCAGGTGCAGGGAACCCTTGACGTGGGCGAGCTGCTGCTTTCGGGCCGCTTTAACGGCGAGGTAACCGCCAAGCGCCGCGTTGTGGTTTATAACACCGGCGTACTTGAGGGCCAGGTAACCACACCCAACCTGCTCACCGAAGAAGGCGGTATCATCGAGGGGCAGATCTGCATGAAAGCTCCTACCAAACCCAAGCCCTAAACCTTTGCCGCTGGCGCGTTGCACCCGGCAGGCAGCCTGCCGCCGGGTTGTGCAGGCCGCATTTGCCTGATGCAGGAAAATAGCGCATAGTTGCAACTGGAAAACATGTTATTAACCAGTTTAACAATTTATGCGCGGCAGAGCCAACAGCCTGCCGAACCGCTTTCCTCAGGAGGCACCTATGGCACACGATTATTTCCGTGCGCTCAGGGATGTGGCGCTGGTCATCAATTCCAGCCTTGAGCCCCGCGAAGTTTTGCACAAAATCACAGAGCAGACCGCAGCCACCATGGGCTGCAAGGCAAGCACCATCCGCCTGCTCGACAGCACGGGCCGTTTTTTGCTGCCCAGCGCTGCACACGGCCTTTCTACCACCTACATGCGCAAGGGCCCGGTGGAAGTAAAGCGCAGCGGCCTTGACGGCGAAGTGCTTTCCGGCAAAACCATCCACCTCAAAGACGCCACCGCAGACGGCCGCTTTCAGTACCCCGAATCGGCCAAGGCCGAGGGGCTGGTTTCTGTGCTTTCTGCCCCGCTTATGGCCGACGGCAAGGCCATTGGCCTTATCCGCGTGTATTCTGCCGAAGAACGCGAATTCAGCGCCGATGAAGTGACCTTTATGGAAGCTGTGGCCGCCATTTCTGCGCTGGCCATTGAGAATTCGCGCCTGCACGAAGCCCTGCGCAACAACTACGAGCTCATGGCCAAACACGCCTACTCGGTCTACGAAGACTAGGCACGGCCCGCGCTGGCTGATGGTCGGTGGCCGCAGCGCCCCGGCAATACATAATATCTGGGCCTTACCCGCGTGCAACACGGTGCGCAGCCCGTTTTGGGGCAGCGCGCAGTAGCGCACAGACCGCAGCAACGCACTATATCCGCCTTTTCCCTCTACGTTATGAGGAACTTGCATATGAAAAAAATCAGAGTAGGCATCAATGGCTTTGGCCGCATTGGCCGGCAGGTTTTCCGCGCCCTGCACCAAAGCTACCGCGACCGCGTGGAAGTGGTTGCCATCAACGACCTTTTTGACGCGGAATCCAATTTTCACCTGCTTGAATACGATTCGGTGTATGGACGCGCCCACCTTGACGCCACGGTGGACGGTCAGGACGCCACCGTGGGCGACTGGAAGATCCACTGCTTTGCAGAGCGCGACCCCAAGCAGCTGACTTGGGGCGCTTATGATGTTGACATCGTTGTGGAAAGTACGGGCATCTTCCGTTCTGCCACCCAGGCCGCCGTGCATATCGAAAACGGTGCCAAAAAGGTCATCATCACCGCCCCGGCCAAGGACGAAGACATCACCATCGTCATGGGCGTGAACCACGAGCAGTACGACCCGGCCAAGCACCACGTTGTATCCAACGCCTCGTGCACCACCAACTGTCTGGCCCCTGTGGCCCTTGTGCTGCAAAACAAGTTTGGCATCGAGATGGGCAACATGACCACCATCCACGCCTACACCAACGACCAGCGCATTCTTGATATGGCCCACAAGGACCCGCGCCGCGCCCGCGCCGCAGCCTGCAACATCATCCCCACCTCCACCGGTGCGGCTCAGGCTGTTGCCAAGGTTATTCCCGCGCTCAAGGGCAAGTTCACCGGATATTCGCTGCGTGTTCCCACGCCCACGGTTTCTGTTGTGGACTTTTCGGGCATTCTGGAAAAATCCACCGATACCGAAGGCCTGCTGGGCGAACTCAAGCAAGCCTCGGAAACCTACCTCAAGGGCATTTTGGCTTACAACGAAAAACCCCTGGTTTCCATGGACTTCAAGGGCGACCCGCATTCCTCCATTCTTGAGGCTCCCTACACCACAGTGCAGGATGGCCGCCTGGTCAAGATTGTGGCCTGGTACGACAACGAATGGGGCTATTCCAACCGCGTGTGCGATCTGGCCTGCCTGATGGGTGCCAAGGGCTTCTAACAGCCGCCAGCACAAGCCACCGGTTACATTTGACCGAAAAGGCCCCCGGTTTCCGCGCACAGCGTGGGCCGGGGGCTTTTGCCGCACAAGGGGGACGAGATCATGGGCAGCATGACACAAGGCGATGAACCGCGCCTGCTTGACCTTGTGGTAGGCATAGAGGCCACAGGCCAGCGAGAAGAATTCGACAGCATGGGGCAGGTTATGGTTCCTGCCCACCGCTACTGGGGCGCGCAGACACAGCGTTCGCTCGAACACTTTGCCATTGGCGACGACACGATGCCCCTTGAAATCTGCCGTGCGCTGTGCCTCATAAAAATGGCCAGCGCGCGGGTAAATACCCGCATGGGGCGGCTGCCCCAGTGGAAGGCGCAGGCCATTGAGCGCGCCGCGCTGGAAGGCATGGACGGCCAGCTGGACGAGCACTTTCCCCTGTATGTGTGGCAGACAGGCTCGGGCACGCAGACCAACATGAACGTCAACGAGGTGTTGTCCAACCGCGCCATCCAGCTGCTGGGCGGCGTCCTGGGCAGCCAGAAGCCCGTTGGCCCCAACGACGACGTAAACATGAGCCAGTCGTCCAACGATACCTTTCCCACGGCCATGCACCTTGCTGTTGTGCAGATGTGCGACGACAGGCTGCTGCCAGAAGTGCAGGAGCTGGCCCAGATTATCGAGCGCAAGGCCGTCAAATGGATGGATGTGGTAAAGATAGGCCGCACCCATTTGCAGGATGCCGTGCCCCTCAGCGTGGGACAGGAATGGTCTGGCTATGCCGCCCAACTGCGGGCCTGCGAGGCAGACCTGCGAGCAGCCCGCGAGGGCCTCTACCCCCTCGCCCTAGGCGGCACAGCCGTGGGTACAGGGCTCAATGCACCAGCGGGCTTCAGCGAGGCCGTGGCAAACGAGCTGGCAAGCATCACGGGCAAGCCCTTTGTGACAGATCCCAACAAATTCATGGCCCTGGCCTCGCAAGATGCCATTGTGCGCTTCAGCGCCTCATTACGCGGGCTGGCAGTGGCCCTCATCAAGATTGCCAACGACATGCGCTGGCTGGCGGCAGGGCCACGCTGCGGGCTGGCCGAACTGCAACTGCCGGAAAACGAACCCGGTTCTTCCATCATGCCCGGCAAGGTCAATCCCACCCAGTGCGAATCGCTGATCATGATTGCCATACAGGTTATGGGCAACGACAGCACCGTGGCGCTGGCCGGAAGCCAGGGCAACTTTGAGCTCAACGTCATGCGGCCCGTTGCGGTCACAAACGTGCTGCACTCCATAAAAATTCTGGCCGATGGCTGCCGCAAGTTCCGGCAGCATTCTGTTGAGGGCACAGAGCTCAACAGGAACAGGATCAAATTCTTTCTCAACAACTCACTGATGCTGGTCACGGCGCTTTCGCCGGTCATCGGCTACCAGCAGGCAGCCAAAATTGCAGAAAAAGCAGCCGCAGAGGGCCTTACCCTCAAACAGGCGGCCCTTGCGCTGGGCACAGTGACTGAAGAACAGTTTGACAGCATCGTGCGGCCAGAAACCATGATCGGCAAAGGCCTGGCCGGAGCCTAAGCCCTTTTTAGTCAGCTTCAGAATTCAACACATCTCCCCCCGCGTGCACATTGCATGCGATGGGGAGATGTTGACGCGCCCCCCAAACTATATACCGCTTAGCAGATTGAACTAAAAACAGGTCCCCATTCAGGATTTAGGACCATCATGATTACAGTCAAAAGCTGAATCGTCCATCTGACCAGCCTGATTACTATCAAACAGCATGGTCATATCATCACACAGCAAATGTAAAAAACTTGTTTTCTCAATTAATTCTTGGTACTTGGATTTTTTTGAGCCTTCACGTTTATCCTCAGAAGTGATGGCTCTATAGTATAGCAGCGCCATCTCATATTTAGAAAATTGTGCTCTAAAAATCCGTATATACACACGTTTTTTTATTATTGAGCTCCCGCTTTCATCAATATATTTTAGTACATGATATACATGCCTTACATACTTTGAATAATATACATCAGTGTATTGGGTATAAATATCATAAGCCAATCTAAATAATTTTTCTTTTGACAATGTTATCAATCTATTTCCATCTTTACTTTGTTCTATATTATCTTCTATATCATCTATAATGACATCTCCAATACCTGCACACCTATGTCTACCGATCGTTACATAACGAAATACATATGAATAAATTTCTTTCAAAAGATTGTAATAATGCAAAAACGCCTCATCAGCGTATAAGTATTCACTGCTTTTATTTTCTTCTAGAGCAATATCGAATTGAAAATTTTTCCTATTTTCATTATGTATGTTAAGTAAATTAAAAAAAACGCTTTCAAACTGCTGTCGCGTTGTCATTCTTGCTTGAGTATATATAGTATATATGGCACCCCAAACAGCGACACCAGAAAATAGAGCTCCGATAGGAGAAAATACATTTTGCAAATCTGTCGTAGGGCCAAACATCCCCGCAAACGGCCACAAAGAAAATTGAAAAGCTAGTCCACCAACGAGCCATAGCGTGATAATGACGACTAATAAAATTAAGGGAAGCCATGACACCCAATTAATTGCGCTAAGGACACTTCTCTTCACACATCCCCCCTTGGGACATCTTGCATGTTTGCCTCTTGAGAATTATATATTTAGGGAAACATCGGAGGAAAGATTATGCCTACCTTAACTGACAGGCAATACTCTAAAAAAAATATCGCTGATATTGCTAGCAAGATTCGCCAAGAATATTTCTCGACTGAAAATCCCATGGACGGCCTCTTAAACATAATAAAGAGTAATCGTGGGATATTAGAAGTTTCATTCGGAGTCCCCAAGGAAACCCTAAGAATTAGGGGGGATGAAAGTTTTGTCATCACAATTCCAGCGAATACTTCACCTCTCAGGGATGTATTTACGATTGCGCATGAACTTGGTCACTATTATTTACACTCAGACCAAAGAACTCCAGAGTCTTTCAATCGAGACGGAACAAATCAGAGAGAGACTGAAGCAAATTGGTTTGCTGCAGAATTATTAATGCCAGCCGAAAAATTTAAAAAAACCGCAGAAGAATTACAAAATGATCCCCAAAAAATTGCAGCAAAATTTGGGGTTTCAGGGGCAGCAGCTCGGGTTCGTATGTCAGTGTTAGGGTTAATTTAAGACAAGCGCATAAACGCAGAGGGCTCTGCTTCCGGCTCAAGCCAGAAACAGAGTCCTCTGCGTTTATATATTTAAATACCCCCCAAAAAAATTAGAGCAAGACACCTAGGCGAAGTTGTAGCCCTGCTCCAGCGCCTTGGCGTTGGCAGAGATCAACTTGGCATAGTGGGCGCTCACCACGCGGTTCAGGGCGTCCTGCACCACGTTGAGGGGCAGTGCGCCGGTGGCCTTGAGCCATGCGCCCAGCGCCACCATGTTGGCCATCTTCACATTGCCCAGTTCGTGGGCCATGTCGTTGACGGGAATGTACACCGTGCGTTTGGCGGTATCGAGCAGGTTCTGGGCCACCAGCGAAGCGTTCACAATCTGCACGCCGTTGGCCGCCAGCCGGGGCTGGAACTTGGCCAGCGAGGGCTCGTTGAGAATGATGGTGGACATGGGCTCGCGCACCAAGGGTGAACCGATGGGGTGTTCGTCGAGCACCACGGTGCAGTTGGCCGTGCCGCCGCGCATTTCAGCCCCGTACACGGGGATAAAGCTCACCTCAAGTCCGTGTTCCATGCCAGCCTGAGCCAGCAGGTTGCCAATAAGCATAACGCCCTGGCCGCCAAAACCGGCAATGATCACATCCTGATACGCGCTAGGCATGATCAGCCTCCACGGTGGCGGTCATGTCCTTGTACACCCCAAGGGGGAATACAGGAATCATGGCCTCGGCAATACGATTGTTGGCGGCAATGGCGTCCATGTGCCAGTTGGTGGGGCAGCCCGAAAGCAGCTCGATAAAGCCAAAGCCCAGCCCCTGCAACTGTACCTCAAAAGCCTTGCGCACGGCTTTTTTGGCCTCGCGCACATGCTTGACCGAATGCAGCGAGCAACGGGCCGAATAGGCCACGCCGTCGAGCTGGGCCATTATTTCGGCCATGCGGATGGGCCCGCCCTCGTTGCTGATGGAACGCCCTGCCCGCGATGTGGTGGTTTTTTGCCCCACAAGGGTGGTGGGGGCCATCTGCCCGCCGGTCATGCCGTACACCGTATTGTTGATGAAGATGCCGGTGATCTTTTCACCCCGGTTGGCTGCGTGCATGGATTCGGCCATGCCGATGGCGGCCATGTCGCCGTCGCCCTGATAGGTAAAGACCACGGAATCGGGACGGGCACGGCGCACGCCCGTGGCCACGGCGCAGGCGCGGCCATGCGGGGCCTCCAGGCCGTCCACGTTAAAGTAGTCGTAGGTAAAGGTGGCGCAGCCCACCGCCGCCACCAGAATGGTGCGCTCGGCTACGCCCAGCTCGTGCAGCACCTCGCTCACCAGCCGGTGGGCAATGCCGTGGTGGCAGCCGGGGCAATAGTGGGTGGTGCGCTCGTTGAGCACGGGATTTGTATCAAAAACCAGGCTTTCGCCCTCGGCGGGACGCAATGCGTCCAGTTCCTGAGCTTGCATGATTATTTCTCCTTGAGGGCCTGAAGCATGGGGTCGCGCAGGGCATCGGCACCAATGAACAGCCCCGGCATAACGCCGTGCCACAGCACGGATGCGGGCGAAACACCCGGCTGGGCAAAAAGGGACAGGCGGACATCTTCCACCATCTGCCCCGTGTTCTGCTCCATAACCAGAAAGCGCCTGCCGGGCGCAAGGGCGCGCAGGGCTTCTTCGGGAAAGGGGAACAGGGTGATGGGCCGGAACAGCCCGATCTTGTGGCCCTCTGCACGCAGCTGACGTATGGCGCTGCGGGCAATGCGGGCAATGGAGCCAAAAGCCACCACGATCAGCTCGGCATCGTCGGTATCCACACATTCAAAGGCACAGTCGGCCTTCATGGATTCGTACTTGCGCATGAGCATGCGGTTGCGCTCGGCCAGTGCGCCTTCAGCCAAATATACCGACTTGAGCAGGCGGGGTGCAGCGCCGGGGCCACGGCGGCCAAAGCCTTCCATGCGCCAGGGCGCGGCAAGGGCGGCCAGGTCTTCAGCGGGCACGGCGTCCTTGGGTGGCACGCGGCGCACGGGTTCCTTGATCTGGCCCACAATGGCATCGCCCAGCACCATGACCGGGTTGGCGTATTTGAATGCCAGGGCAAAGGCCCTGAACATGAAGTCGTAGCATTCCTGCGCGGTGGAGGGGGCCAACACCAGATTGCGGTGGTCGCCGTGCCCGCCGCCCTTGACGGCCTGAAAATAATCGCCCTGCGAGGGGCCGATATCGCCAAGGCCGGGGCCGCCGCGCTGCATGTTGACGATCACACCGGGAATCTGACTGCCCGCCATGTACGAAATGCCTTCCTGCATAAGCGAAATGCCGCAGCTGGAGGAGGAGGTAAGCGCGGGCACGCCGCTGGCCGCAGCGCCCAGCACCATGTTGATGGCGCCCACTTCGCTCTCGGCCTGCACAAACTGGCCGCCCACTTCGGGCAGCAGGGACGAAAGCGCTTCGGGCACTTCGTTTTGCGGGGTAATGGGGTAGCCGAAATAACAGCGGCAGCCCGCATCAATGGCGCCAAAGGCCACGCCCTCGTTGCCCTTTATGAGCACACGTTCTGTTGCAGCGCTCATGCCTTGCCCCCCTTGGTTTTCGCGCTTTTGAACACGCGTATGGCCACATCGGGACACATGACCGCGCACGAAGCGCAGCCCGTACATTGGCCGTCCATTTCCATCACTTCATAACCGTGACGGTTGAACCGGCCCGAAGGTTTCAGGATGTGCACCGGGCAGACTTCCACACACAGGCGGCAGCCCTTGCAGCGCTCTTCCAAAAATACAACTCTCGACATTTCAGCTCCTTGGGATTCCACACCCGCGTCATGAAACAATCAGCGAATAAGCATGGCATCGCCATATGAGAAGAACCGGTATCCCCTGCTCACGGCCTCGGCATAGGCAGCAAGCACACGCTTGCGCCCGGCCAGGGCAGAAACCAGCATGATCAGGGAGGATTCAGGCAAGTGGAAATTGGTCAACAGGCCATCCACCACACGGAAGGGCCTGCCAGGGTACAAAAAGATGTCTGTCCAGCCGGTAAAGGGCTGAACCCTGCCACACAGCTCGGCCACGCCTTCCATGGAACGCAGGCTGGTGGTTCCTACAGCTATCACGGGCCGCCCTTCGCGCTTGGCCTCGGCAATGGCCAGGGCCGTTGCTTCGGGCATTTCCACGTATTCCCTGTGCATGCGGTGGCCGCGTATGTCGGCGTTGCGCACAGGGCTGAAGGTTCCGTAACCCACATACAGGGTTACATCGGCCCACTGAAAGCCTTTGGCTTTAAGGGTTTCACGCATTTCAGGGGTAAAGTGCAGCCCCGCCGTGGGCGCGGCTACAGAACCCGTCTTGTCCTCGCGGGAGTAGATGGTCTGGTAGCGGCTCAGGTCTTCTTCCGCATCTGTACGTTTGATGTAGGGCGGCAGGGGAATATGCCCGGTGGCTGCAAAAGCCTTGGAAAGATCCCCGTCCCAGGCCAGCCGCACGCGCCGGTGGCCAAATTCGCCCGATTCCAGCACGGTTACGCTAATACCCGCGCCAAATTCCAGGCGTTCGCCGTCACGAATGCTGCCGCCAGAGCGTATGAGCCCCTCAACCTCGGCGCTCGAACCGCCAAGCTTGTCGGGCCGCGCACGCTCGATAACCAGCGGCAGCGGCGTAAGCAGCAAAAACTCTACCTTGCCGCCGGTAGAGCGCGTGCCAAGCAGGCGCGCCTGCAAGACACGCGAATTGTTGGCTACCAGCAGCGCCCCCTTGGGCAGACAGGCTGGCAGATCGCAGAACTGTTGGTGCTCGAGCTCAAGCTCGCCCTCGCGGGGCATTATCAGCAAGCGAGAAGCCCCGCGTTCCTCGGGCGGGAACTGGGCAATCTGCGATTCGGGCAATTCAAAATTATAACTTTCGAGAAGAAAATCCGCTTCCTCAGTGGGCATGGTACGTGGGCCTCGTTATGAACCCCTCGCGCTGCGGGCTTGTCAGCATGCGGCTGAGGGGCTAGTGTACTTGGGTTGATTCCGGGCATTCCGCGCCGGAAGGAGGAGATTATAGCCATGCTGCGCCCGCTTGTCATCCTTGCAGTCACCCTGCTTGCCGCCCTGATGGCGGGTTGTTCCACAATGGAGATCAGCAATCCCTTTACCAATGACCCCCTTACGGGTGGTGTGGATTCTGGAAAAAGCCAGTTGCTGGCGGTTTCTACTCCTGCTGGCATGCAGCGATTTCCTACCCACGGGTATCAGGTTCCCGGCACTGGCGGCACGCAAGGCCTTGAAATTTTTAGAGGCGACGTAGAAATGGGCTTTGCCGCGCAGACCATGTACAACGGCCTGCAAAGCCAGGGTTGGCATTTGCGCCAGGCGCAACGCAAGGGCGTGCGCGGCGTGTATGTGTACGAGCGGGGATCTTCCATCGCCACCCTCACGCTCGAACGCGAGGCCATCGGAACCGTGCTGGCCATCTGGGTTGCAGACCGCATGCCCGATGGCGCATCCTTTCCCATGCAGGAAAACACCGGGGCCAGCGGCTACGGTGGCGGCAGTGGCAACAGCAGCGGAAGCGGCGGCACACCGGGCTACAGCGAAAGCACGGGCGGTGGCGGCGGCATGAATTCTGCGCCCAAGCCCGGTTTTTCTGAAAGCTGGGGTAATAATAAGGGCGGTGTTCAGGAGCGCAACCTATGAGCGAAGCCAAAAGTGGACTAAAAACTCCCTTTGACAAGAGCACCCGCTTTGAGCGCAAGCGCCTGCACCTTGGTGTGTGCGGCTCTGTGGCCTGCTACAAGGCTGCCGATCTGCTGCGCGCGTGGACAAGCATGGGCATGCACGTTTCTGCCACGCTCACTCCCGGCGCGCGGCGTTTTGTGACCCCCCTGCTGTTTGAATCGCTGGGCGCTACCCCCGTGTACGAAGACATGTTTTCGCCGGGGCAGGAGGTTTTTGCGCATCTTGAGCCAGGCCAGCATGCCCAGGCTCTGGTGGTGGCCCCGGCATCGGCTGACGCGCTGTTCCGTCTGGCGCACGGCGCTGCGGGCGACATGCTGGCGGCACAGGCTCTGGCCTTTGACGGGCCCGTGGTCATTGCCCCGGCCATGAACCCGCGCATGTGGAGCAACCCGGCCACGCAAGCCAATATTGATATTTTGCGCCAGCGCGGCGCACGCATCGTCACCCCCGCCTGCGGCGGCACAGCATGCGGCGAACTGGGCGAGGGACGGCTTGCGCCCCTGCACGATATTTTTCTTGCCTCACTGCGTGCGCTTTCGCCGCAGGATATGGCGGGCAAGCGCGTTATGGTCACCCTTGGCCCCACCCGCGAGGCGTGGGACGGCGTGCGCTTCTGGTCAAACCCCTCTACGGGGCTCATGGGCGCGGCCCTTGGTGTGGCCGCGTGGCTGCGCGGCGCAAAGGTTACCGTGGTGTGCGGCCCCGGCGTGCGCGCACGCCTGCCCCGCGAGATTGCGCGGGTTGATGTGGTGAGCGCGCGCGACATGTTTGAGGCCGCAGCAGACATCTGGCCCAATATGGACATGGGCATGTTTACCGCTGCCGTGGCGGATTTTTCGCCCCAGCCCTTTGGGCCGCGCAAGTTCAAGAAAGTCGATGCGCCCGACGGCCTCACCGTATCCTTTACGCCCAACCCGGATATTCTTCGCACGCTCGCCCACGACCGCAAGCCCGGCCAGAAGGTGTTGGGCTTTGCCGCAGAAACCGCCGCCGACATGCAGGCCCTGCTGCCCCTGGCCCATGTCAAGCTTAAAGGCAAAAAGGCCGATGTGCTGGCCGCCAACCGCGTCAACGCCACCGACAGCGGTTTTGGCACTGCCACCAATTCCATGGCCGTGGTGGACGCCACCGGGCATGAAGAAATCTGGCCCAACCAAAGCAAGGCCGACGTGGCCTGGGAACTGTGTTCATGGCTTTTGCGCTCGTAAACCCGGTCAGTGCGCTGTGGCAGCGCCGGGGGCTCACCAGCCTGCTCATGCCCGATGGCTACGATGCCTTTGCCGCACCGCAGGATTCTGCGCGTGCGCTCTCTGGCAATGGGCCGCGAGTGCAGCCAGCGCACGCTCATGCGGGCCAATCGCGGCAGGGTGCATCTCAGCCTGGCCAGCCACGTGAGCGCCAGCCCTGGCAGCAAAACCGCCAGCAAACGAATCAAGGCCAGCCAAGCCAGACGCAAGCACATCAAACCCGACAGCAGGCGCGCCCTCAGCAACAGGCGCAGGCCCATTACCCTGTTACCGCCGAGCATACCGCCCAGAACTCTGGGCAGAACACTAGCGAGCACGCCGCAGACCACGCCAAGGCCGCCGCGTGGCTGCCACTGCCGCCCCATGTGTGGCCTTCGCCTTGGCAGACCCGGCTGGAGCAGACCCGGCCCGGGCCGGTGCTGTGGACATACTGGAACCTTGGCCCGGACATGTGCGACCCGCAGACCCCCGGCAGGCTTGAGCGCCGCCAGTTTTTGCAGCGCCTGTTGCAGGATTTGGGGCATCCAGCGGGCACGCACACCTTCTGGCCCTCGTGTCTGCCGCCAGACCCGGCAGCACTGCCCACCGCCGAATCGCAGGTGCAGGACAGTGCCTATATGGCAAACCCCGATGTTTTCTGGTCCGGGGCCACGCAGCTCAAGGCCAGGGGCGTGGTTGTCATGGGTTCTGCGGCTGCCCGTGCCGTGGCGCTGCCCGGCGGTCTGCGCCCGCCGCAGCAGATTCGCCATCGGGGCAAGCTTGTGTGGGTGCTTTGGGACGTGGACAACCTGCTTCAGTTTGACCAGCGTTACGCATCCATGCTGGCCCTGCTGCGTGATGCCCTGCGCCATTTTTTGCGCTAGCGGCCACCCCTTCTTGCTGCACTACGCGCCAGCCGCAAACACTGACGCCACATGCCACCGCACCGTTGCGGTATGAGGAGACTGTTTTTTCATGTTTATCGCGCTTGGACTCACCTTTCTTGGCATGGCCCTTGGCTTTCTGCTGCGCGGCCAGCCCTGGATCACCTGGCTGACCCGCTGCGTTACCCCCGCCATCATGCTGCTGCTTTTTGCCTTGGGCATTTCTGTAGGCAGCAACGAACTGCTTATGCAGTCACTGCCCCGCCTGGGCGGCGCGGCCCTTGCCCTGACAGTTGCGGGTATTGTGGGCTCCTTTGTGTGCGTGGGCCTCATCAGCCGCTTTTTTCCCAAATCGCCTGCGCCCGCGGCCCTGTCGGGCAAGCCCCAGGCCGCCCCAAGCCAGCCGGAGCACAAGGCATGAAGGGCAGCCTGATCATCCTGTTTTTTTTCTGTTCCGGCGTTTTGCTGGCCCGCCTGGGGCTGATACCCACCTACCTGCTGGAGCACGACTTCACGGTCTACGCCCTGTGGCTGCTCATGCTGCTTGTGGGTATTTCCATCGGTTCAGACCGCAGGCTTGGCGAGATTTTGCGCACCCTGCGCCCGCGTGTGCTGCTGCTGCCTCTGGCCACCACGGTGGGAACCTTTGCGGGCACGGCGCTGGTGAGTCTGTTTTTGTCATACAGCGTGAGCGAATGCATGGCCGTGGGGGCCGGGTTTGCCTACTACTCGCTGTCGTCCATCTTTATTTCGCAGTACAAGGGGGCGGAGCTCGGCACTATTGCGCTTATCAGCAATATTGCCCGCGAGCTCATCACCCTGCTGCTTACGCCGCTGCTGGCCCGTCATCTTGGGCCGCTCATACCCATCAGCTGTGGCGGCGCGTCTAC
>SAAX01000069.1 GCA_009929215.1 Deltaproteobacteria bacterium
GTCGTTGATGGACGAATCTTTTTCAATATAGGTGTCTGAGGCGGGAACATAGGCCTCTGGCTGGTAATAGTCGTAATAACTGACAAAATATTCCACGGCATTGCGCGGAAACAGCTCGCGAAACTCGCCGTACAGCTGGGCGGCCAGCGTTTTGTTGGGGGCCAGCACCAGGGCCGGGCGGTTGCAGCGGGCAATGACATTGGCCATGCTGAATGTTTTGCCAGAACCGGTAACGCCCAGCAAAACCTGGGCGGGAACCCCGGCTTCAATATTATCCACTAGGGCGCTGATGGCCGTGGGCTGGTCGCCCGTAGGCGTGTATGCCGTTTCAAGGCTGAAAGGGATGAGCTGATTATCTTCCATAATATTACGTTTTGGAGTAAGAGGACAGGATTACATCAATAACGAACGGGAATTGCCATGGAAAAAATCTTTGTACCTTCTCAGATAGATCTGCCCATCGACCGTATTTTCATTGTGGCCGCCACCCTCAGCACCTTCAAGGGCTGCCGCCATGTGGACGTGCAGATTTTCCGCCCCGGCGCAACCGACGCAGAGCTGGAAGCCATCAAGGGGCTTGGCCTTGTGGCGCCCGTTGATCCTTCTGTTCCGGCAGAAGTGTTGCAGGGCGCTACCGAAGAAGCCGCGCTGCGCTGCGTGCTTGAATCCTTCACCGCCGAAGAAAGCCACGAGCTGGTTGAATACCTTGAAAAGCGCTACGCCGACCAGATTGAAAAAATCACGGTCTGCCCGCTCGACCTGCCCGTGCCCTTTGGCGTTGCGCCGCTGGCTGGCATTAGCGAAGGCAAGACCACGGGATTTATCCGCTTTGACGCAGTGCGCGACTATCCGCTTTCCTTCCCTGCCCAGGGTTTCTACGATCTGGCCAGCCAAAAGCCGTCTGACGGCGAGTAGCTGTACACGAGCCCCCAGGGCAGCCAGGGAAACGGCTCATTGTTTCCAGCCATTTCAGGCGTTGTGCACCCGTGCACAGCGCCTGTTTGCGCTTGCGAGGCCAAGGCGCGCTTAAGCTCTGCCTGAAACTCGGCACGCGGCAGCATCACCCCGCCCATGCGCATGATATGCGGCGTTTCCTGCTGACAATCAAGCAGGGTTGCCCCGCGCTGGCGCAGCAGGGCCACCAGCCCGGCCAGAGCCGCCCGCGAAGCTTCTGACATGGTGTGGAACATGGATTCGCCAAAAAAGGCCCGCCCCAGCGCCACGCCATACAGGCCGCCCACCAGTTCGCCATCGTACCACGCCTCAATGGAATGGGCATAGCCCAAAGCGTGCAGGTCTTCGTAGGCGCGCATCATGTCGTCAATGATCCAGGTTCCGCCCTCTTTGTCGCGTGGTGTGGCGCAGGCACGGATAACCCGGCCAAAGGCGGCATTGTGGGTCAGCTCAAAAGG
This sequence comes from Deltaproteobacteria bacterium, assembly GCA_009929215.1. Taxonomy (GTDB): domain Bacteria; phylum Desulfobacterota; class Desulfovibrionia; order Desulfovibrionales; family Desulfovibrionaceae; genus Desulfovibrio. The sequence goes on from SAAX01000069.1 coordinate 1,413, forward strand.
ATGGAGCCGCAGCTTGCGGGCGCTGCGCGGCGGCAGGCGAAAGCCCTCAAGCGGCATGACGCAACGGGGATCTGGCGACCACCAGAGGATGGGCACCCCCTGTGAATACCAGGGGAAAATTCCACGGCTGTAGGCTGCGATCAGGCGTTCTGGCCGCAGGTCGCCGCCCATGCACAGCAAACCGTCTTCACGGGCTGATTCCGGCGGCGGAAATTGAGAGGCCAAAGCCGTAAATGCCCCGATCATGGCATCCTTTGCCCACAGAGAGCATTTGAATGTTTGCGGGTGAGGGGCGGGATACCAATAATATCAGCCGTAACGCAAACGGGCCGGAACTGCCGCGTGCGGCAACAGCTCCGGCCCGTCGTACAATCCGGTTATCAGGCGTCCACTGGCACGGGCTTGCGGCTTTTGGCCGCAATGCCCGCGTGTTCAAGCACAAGCTGATCGTCCTTGAGGCCCAGCTTGGCTGTGCCGCCCTTTTTGAGCGCGCCAAACAGCAGTTCGTGCGCCAAACGGTCTTCCAGCTCTGTGCGCAGCAGGCGGCGCAGGGGCCGCGCGCCCATTGCGGGGTCAAAGCCCTTGCGGGCCAGCCACTTGCGGGCGCTTTCGCTCAGTGTGAGCGTTACGCCACGGTGCTCGAGGCTGGTGCGGATTTCAGCCACAAACTTGTCCACAATACGCAGCATCATGGGTTCGGTGAGGCTGCTGAAGGGAACCAGCGCATCCAGCCGATTGCGGAATTCGGGGCTAAAGGTGTTTTCCACAGCCTTCAAACCCTTGTGTGCCGCATCCTGCGGGGCCGTGCCGCCAAAACCCATGGCGGGGCGCGACATTTCAAAGGCCCCGGCGTTGGAGGTCATGATCAAGATAACGTGCGAAAAGTCCGTTTTGCGGCCCGTGTTATCGGTCAACGTGGCGTAGTCCATAACCTGAAGCAGCACGTTGAAGATATCGGGGTGGGCCTTTTCCACTTCGTCGAGCAGCACCACAGAGTACGGAGCCTTGCGCACCGCCTCGGTCATGAGCCCGCCCTGATCAAAGCCCACATAGCCTGGGGGCGCACCGATGAGGCGCGAAACAGAGTGCTTTTCCATGTATTCGCTCATGTCGTAGCGCAGAAATTCCACGCCCATGAGCTTGGCAAGGCTGCGGGCCACCTCTGTTTTGCCCACGCCCGTGGGGCCGTAGAACAAAAAGGCTCCTGCGGGGCGCTGTTCCTGCCCAAGACCAGCGCGGGCACGCAAGATGGCGCGCACTGTCAGCTCGATGGCTTTTTCCTGCCCGAATACAAGATTCTTGAGGTCTTTTTCAAGCGTTGCCAGCCTGTTGCGTTCCTTGCCCGAAACAGTGCGCACGGGTATGCCCGCCATGCGGGCCACAATGCGTTCCACATCGGGCACGCCCACCAGGGGGGCATCCTTGCTCTTTTTGCCCGCCTTGGCGGCAGGTGTTACGCCACGGCCCAGCCGCACGGCGGCGCCTGTTTCGTCCAGCACGTCAATGGCCTTGTCGGGCAGCAGACGGTCGCGCACGTGGCGCGTGGTAAGTTCAACCATGGCCTTGAGGGCCGCAGGGCTGTAGCGTACATGATGATACTGCGCATAATGCGGCTCAAGCCCCTCAAGAATGCCCAGGCATTCCTCTACAGTGGGTTCGGTGAGGTCGATACGCTGAAAACGGCGGGCCAGCGCCCGGTCTTTTTCAAAATGGTTGCGGTATTCCTCGTAGGTGGTGGAGCCGATGCAGCGGATTTCGCCATTGGCCAGCACGGGCTTGAGAAGGTTGGAGGCGTCAAGCGAGCCGCCAGACGTGGAACCGGCGCCCACTATGGTATGGATTTCGTCAATAAACAGGATGCAGTCGGGCTCTTCCTTGAGCCTTTGCACCACGGCCTTGAGTCGGCCCTCAAAATCGCCCCGGTAGCGCGTGCCAGCCAGCAAAAGCCCCATATCAAGGGCGTAAAGCTTTGTTTTGGCAAACATATCAGGAATGTTGCCTTCTACAATGCGCAGGGCAAGGCCCTCGGCCAGCGCGGTTTTGCCAACGCCGGGGTCGCCCACAAACAGCGGGTTATTTTTGCGGCGGCGGCACAGCACCTCTACGGCGCGGTCAAGTTCCGCCACGCGGCCCACCAGGGGGTCAATCTTGCCCTCGCGGGCACGGGCCGTAAGCTCTACCGTGTACTGGGCCAGCGGGTCGGGCTTGGCCTCGCCGTTTTCTCCGGCTTCTGCCCCGGCTTCCACACCGCGCGAGCCAGCGCCTTCATCAAAGCCGTGAGAGATGAAGGTCAGCACATCAAGGCGCTCAACCCCCTGCTTGCGCAGGTAAAAATGCGCGTAGCTTTCTTCCTCGTCCATTATGGAAATGAGCAGATCGCCAAGCTCAACAGCATCGCGCCCGGCAGAGCGTATGTGCGCAAGCGCACGCTCAAGCACGCGCTGCACGCTGTCTGTCTGCGCGACCTCGTGCTTTTCTGCCAGCGAAACGGTTTCCAGTTCCTTGTTGAAAAATTCCTCAAGCTGCTCGCGCAGCACAGGCACGCTTGCCCCGCTGCCCTCAAGAATGATGCGTCCCTTCATGCTGTTGGTCAGCGCAAAGAGCACATGCTCCACAGTCAACAGATCATGCCGTCGCCGGTGGGCTTCCATGAGGGCGTCCCGAATGACCAACTGTACGTTTTTACTCAACATAGGCTTATCTCAATGGATTTTTTCCATGGTGCATTTAAGGGGATACCCAGCCGACCGGGCCGTATTGTGAACGCGCCGAACCTTGGCTTCGGCAATTTCAAGGGTATACACGCCGCACTGGCCAACGCCGCGCTGGTGTACTGCCAGCATGATGGCCGTGGCTTCTTCGGCTGTTTTGTGGAAAATACCGCACAAAATCGAAACCACAAACTCCATGCTCGTGTAATCGTCGTTGTGCAGCAGAACCCGGTAGCGATCCGGCTCCTTAAGTTTTTTTTCCACAACTACGCGGGTGTCACCGCCAGTTTGATTATCCGGAATAAAAGACATTTATGGCTCCCAAGGCGTTTCAGCTCTGCCGCGTTGAAGCCGGATTGGTGGCGGCCTTGTCCGTCAGGCCCAGCTTTGTGCGCCAGTACTCGCTTTGCGCTTCGTCAAACACAAAGGAGAGCTGCGCAGGCTTGTGATTTTGCCGCAACCATTCCTGATGCAGCTCATGATAACTTTTGGTGCTTATTTCGGCATTGTCAAGGTTCAGACGCCGTTCGACCGATTCAATATCCTGAGCGCGGCCTTCAAGTTCCACCACTTGGGCAAAGGGCAGAATGTCCAGCTCCACCTCAACGATGTCCATGCGCCAGGGCTCACGAATTTTTTCGTACCGAGCCGCCACACGGTAGCCCAGGCCTTCAAGAATACTGCGCATCTCTGCACCGTCGGCCACTTCAGTTTCGCGTTCTTCGCGCACCTTGAAGCCGCCGCTGTGTGTGACAGGCAGCTTGAGCGTGAGCAGGTGACGCGTTTTATCGCGCCATTGCTGGGTGCGCAGCCGCAGCAACTGGCCGCCGCCAATCAGACCGCCCTCGGCGGTGTCGTACACCCAGTTGCTTTCAAAATGCGCGCCAAGACAATGCGCCCCGCAATCGACAAGCTTCTGACGCACACTTTGCAAATCTATATGCAGATATTTGCGCTCAATTTCAAGGCCCATACCCGCCGCCCTTATTTACGGTGAAAAAGCCGCTGCTGTAGCGCAGCAATGGTACTGATGCCGCCCTGCTCCACCGCAGGGTGCACAATGGGGTCAAAACCCAGCCGCCGTGCCTGCGTGAGGCGCAGTTCCTGTGCAGATACGGGCCGTACCTGCCCGTTAAGATCCACCTCGCCCCAAAGCACGCTTTTTTCCGGCATGGGCACGTCATAATACGACGAAAGCACTGCAGCCACCAGCGCCAGATCAAGCCCCGGTTCGCTCAGCTTCATGCCGCCGCCCACCTTGGCGTAAATGTCCACCTGCGCAAAGTTGAGCTTGAGCCTTTTTTCCAGCACGGCCAGCAGCAGATGCAGCCGCCCCACATCAAAGCCCAGAGCGGCGCGGCGCGGGATACTCAAAAATGTGCGTGAAACAAGGGCCTGCACCTCCACGGCCAGCGGGCGCTGCCCGTCCACGGCCATAACCACCGCCGTGCCCGAAAGCGAAGGATCGCGCTGGCCCAAAAAGAAGGTGGAAGGGTCATCCACAATCTGCATGCCCGATTCTTCCATGCGAAAGACCAGCAGCTCTTCGTTGGGGCCAAAACGGTTTTTGAACACGCGCAGCAGGCGGAACATCTGGCGGCGGTCGCCCTCGAGCGAAATAACGGTATCGACCATATGCTCAAGCAGCCGTGGGCCAGCCAGCACGCCGTCCTTGGTTACATGGCCCACCAGGATGAGGGTGCACGAAAGGCGACGGCAGGCCTCAAGCAGGGCCGTGGCCACTGCCCGCACCTGGCTTACGTTGCCGGGCAGGCCATCGGCCTCAAGGCTTGTGAGGGTCTGTACCGAGTCTACCACCAGCAGGGCTGGCGGCGCGGCATTGGCCGCTTCCAGCACATCCTCCACGCGTGAGGTGGCAATGGCCAGCAGGTTGGGTTCAAGCATGCCCAGACGCTCGGCACGGCCCTTGATCTGGGGCAGCGATTCCTCGCCGCTGGCATAGAGCACGCGCCTGCCCTGCTTGGCCACCAGCCCCGCCACCTGAAGCAGCAGGGTCGATTTGCCTATGCCCGGTTCGCCACCCACAAGAATGGCAGCACCGGGCACAAGGCCCTTGCCCAGCACACGGTCAAGCGCCTTGAGGCCGCTGCCGTAGGGTTCGTGCCCCGCGTCTTGCACATCGCGCAGGGGAATGGGCCGGCTTGAGGGATCCATGACCTGACGCGGCCTGTTGCCGCCGGGGGCAGACTTGGGCTGCACCGCAGCTTGCAGGGTGTTCCATTCATGGCAGTTGGGGCATTGCCCGCGCCATTGCATGGTTTGTGAGCCGCAGGCAGAGCATATATAAATCTCGCGTGTTTTCGTCATGAATAAAGCCTACGGAAAAAGTACACACGGCGCAAGTTTATGGCACTCACAAACTTTTGCTGCTACGCAAGAGCCACACCACCGCGCATCTTGATATACAAAGCGGCACCGCCCGCCGCAAAACAGGCAGCCAAGGCGGCAGCCGATTGTGCAACGGGCGATGAACAGGGCCGCCAAGTGCGGCCAGCGGTGCAATGATACTGTGAGCAGAAAACCCGGTCTGTATGCCACCTACCCCTTGGCACCGCGCTTGGAGGCCTTGAGCGGGTTGACCTTTTTGGCAGATACGGTTTCGAGCTGAATGCGGTGCTGGTTGGCTGCCACAAGGCCCGCCACATCAAGACCCAAGGCAGCAATGCGCTGCTCTGCCCCTGTGCGCGCCCCGCTGTAGCGGTTGCGGTCGGCAATGGGGCGGCCCACAAACTGCGCGGTGGTGAGGTACAGGCCACGGCTGTCTATAGCCAGCACTAAATTCTCTCCGTTTTCCTGCACAGTTTGAATCATCATTTCCTGCGTGGTTCCAAATCTGTTAAACATGCGCGCCTGTTCTCCTTAACGCCGTTGCGGCTGTGTAAGATCCGGCCCAGCTGTGTGGGCAACGTGCATAGTTTATGAAATTGAATTTCAAAGTCAACAAAAAAGATACAAACAAAGCCTTCGCGCGTAAGGCCATGAAGCTCAAATTCGGCGAGCAAAAAAACAACAAACACCAAAGTAATGGGAGTGGATTCCTGGATCAGCCTTCCCCGGATCAGGCAAATTTGCCGTCCGTGGGGGTTTCTACGGGGCAGCAGTTATCGGCCAGCACCCAGCGGTTACGCCCCTGGGCCTTGGCGTGGTACAGGGCTTCGTCTGACTTTCTAAAGGCATCTGCAAACGTCATGTCGCAGCAGCCGCGCACCAGCAGCCCGCCCAAAGAAATGGTAACTACAGCCCCTGGCCCGTCGGGGTGCTGAAGTCGCCTGTGCTCCACAGTTGTGCGGATCATTTCCATAACAGTGCGCAACTGGGACTCGTTGGCGGCGCTGGCAAGAACGGCAAACTCTTCGCCGCCGATGCGGAAGACCCTGTCGCCCTGCCGGGAAAGCACACTTTGCACACAGAGGGCAATTTCGCGCAGCACGGTGTCGCCAGCCTGATGCCCAAAAGAATCGTTGAGCCGCTTGAAGTGGTCGATATCAAACAGTACCAGCGAAAAAGGCACGCCCAGCCTGAGGGTTTGGGCAAACCAGGCCTGGGCCATTTCGTCAAACATTCTGCGATTGAGCAGGCCGGTCAATGAATCGTGCTGGGCCTGAACCCGCAGCGTATCGTTGAGTTTTTCAAGTGTATCGCGCAGATATCGGTCGCGCAAAAAGTTCACGGTTGTACCGATAATCACCGCAAAACCCAGCAACAAAAACAAAAAACCCATGAGCAGATGAAACGTAAAAGACGAAGCAGTCTCGCTCAGCAACGGGGCAAGGTCTTCAAAACCGTAAACACTCAGCCCCTCCTTGCCGATAGTGATGGTTTTGCACAGTTGCGGCCTGCCCTCTGGCTGAAGCTGCCAGGCCACCCTGCTGTTCACCATTACCTCGTGCAAATAGACGAAATCAAGCTTTTCGCGCTGGTAGCGCAGCTTGCATTCCGCAGGGTCTAGCTGGGCAGCAGAGCCCCCCGGCACAACGCGCAGCATGTTTGCGGGAGAATGCGAAACAACCACCACGCCCGCATTGTCGGTAACAAAACCGGTTGGCAAATAGAGCTGATGGGCCAGCGTGTCTGTGTCGAGCTTGAGAACTACAACGCCCAGAATGCCCCGGGGCCCAATAACAGGCGCAGAAAAATGGAAACCAGGCACGGTCGAAACACGCCCCACCACAAACTGGGCGGCGCTTTCGCCACGCATGGCCCTGATAAAATACTCGCGGTCAGCCAGCTTGACACCTAGCAGATTATTGGCAAGGTTGGCATCGTTTGAAGCAACGCAGATGCCCCGTATATTGATCAAAAACGCACGGTGCAGCCGTAGGGTGTCGCCAACGGTTTGCAGGTAGCGGGTGCATTCCGCAAAGTCGCCCTCACCTTTAAGGGCGGCAACAATGCGAGAATCTGTAGCCAGCAGAGCAGTAAGCTTGCGTATTGTATCAAACTTGAATTCTGTCATTTCCGCCACACGCTGCACACGCTGCGTGAGCGAAAACTCTGCTTCATCCAAGCCTTCATTCAGGTAACCCACGCGCCAATGCAGTGCCACCAGCAATGAAATACACGCTGCAAAAGGTATAGATATCGCCCACAGAACAAAAATTGTTCGCGTAGGACGCTCTTCTATCTGACTTTTTAATTTGCCGAACAACGCTTTTGCTTTGCGAAAAACTGCACCCATATGGCTTGGTTACCCTAAAAATACCAACTTTTTAAATTATTTTGCTTCCTCAACCTTCATCAATTTATCCACAATTTGCAACAAAAAAGATTTTTTTAAGCATTACTTCACAATATCGGATTTTATATTCTTTACGATTTCTACCAAACAAGAGACAATACGTTTACTTTGCATATTAACAAATAAAATTACACAGCTGACATCATTATCATATCAAGAATATAATAATTTTTTTATCATTATTGTGAATTTGCACCATAAAAACCTGCACTTCTTAAAAAAAGCGCATCGGCCAGTGCCCCGCCCGATGCGCCACGATAACACCCGAAAAAACAGTTTATTCTTCAAAAACCGCTTCAGAATACTGCTGTTCTACCCACTGCTGCACACGGCGCTGCACGTCGCCCGTCTGCGCGTCATCAAGCACAAGCCCTGCCGCCTGGGCAAAATTGACAGTGTACGCATACGGATCGGCCTCAAAGCGGTGTCGGTCGCGGTTGTTTTTGATATTGTCAGTCATGGCTTTTTCAAGCCAGCTCAACATGTCTTGAGCACTGGCAAACTCGTGCCCGCCAGCAAGTTCGTTGGTTTTCTGATACATACGGCGTTCTCCCGTGGTAAATGGCTTACATGAGCCAGTTGAGCCTTGAACCCATACCTACCGTTAACGGCTGTTGGGCTATTTATCAATACGGCCCCAAGCCCCCGCCGCAATATGAGGCTGGACATTCACGCACAGGCACTGCATCATAACAAAAATCAGTTCTTTTGCGGGTCAGTCAGGCCCAGCAAACATCCATAAGCACTTTTGCAAAGTTTTTTCCATGTCCATACCTGCACATTCTACACCCGACACCGCTGGCGAATGCCCACAGGCGCGCCAAAAATATTCATCGCTGCTGTTCGACAGGCAAGACCACAAGCTCATCCAGATGGTAAATGCCTTTGCCGAGGCACGTGTACACAATGACGCCCTGCGGCAGCCAGAACCGGGCCTGCACCCCCACGGCATTATCGAAATGACCTCATCGCACGGCCTGCGCCTTGCCAGCGCCGTTATTGTTCTGCTTGAAAGCCTTGCCGCTGGCGGCCCCAATGAGCGTTTGCAAGCCCTGCGCCGCCTGCACGACGAAGTGCTGTACTCCACGCATTCTTCGCTGCAAAACAATACGGCCCGCGTGCTTGTGCAGATCATGAAAGACCTTGTGCGCTCGTACGGCGACCTCAACAGCCAGCTGCCGCTGGCCCACGAATTTCATCAGGCCGTGCGGGGCACGCCGCGCATTGTGCGGGCCTTGCTGAGCAAGTATCATCTGCTGGAAATGCCAGAAGAATGGAACCAGCACGCCTTTGACCACCATGTTCACGATGCCAACACCAAGGGCCGCAAAAACCCCACGCATCTGGTTATGGATGCCTGGATCAAGGGCATCCGCTTTTTAACGGTAATCTACTACAATACCGTTGATCCCGAAGCCGCGCAGGAACTGCTGCGCGCAGCCCGCATTATGGGCATTACGGTGCGCATAGGCCTTGAATTCAAGGCTACCTTTCGCGGCAAGCTGGTAGAATTTACATGGTCGCCGCTCAATACGGAAACATCCAAAGCATTTAACGCCCTGTTGCACCGCCGTGATATTGTTGACGTGCTGCGCAAGTACTCGCCAGTCAACGACTGGATGCGCGAGTATGTGCTCAAGCTTTTGCGGGCCTGGAACGAGCGGCACGCCGCCTCGCTGGCCGCCCGCTGGAACATGCCAGCCCCTGCGCCCATCAAGGAATCAGAATTTCTTGCATACGTGGGGCAGCGGCAGCCTTCGTCGTTGCACCTTGCCGAATTTATTCACCAGCAGCTTGAACCCCTGCGGCAGCTTCGTGGCGAACACCTGCGCGCCGCCCTGGCAGCAGAAACCAACCCCACGCGCATGACAAAACTGCGCGAGAGCCTTGCGGAACTGACCGACATGGTTCCCGACATGCTGCGCGAAGACTGGCTGGGCCCAGAGGCCAACCCGGAAATTGTCTTTCCGTACGCGCCGCACAAGGATCTGCCCACCGTAATGCAGCAGCCGCCAGAATTTCTGCTCGACAACATCTACCCCCTGCACCCCTGCCAGATTGTGCTCAACCTGGCTGGCCTTACCGAGCAGGATGTGCTTGAACTGCTGTGGCTGGGGCGCGGGCGCATCACCCACCTTGAGCTCTTTAACCTGCGCGAATGGACAAGCGGCCAACTCTCGCATGTGGAAGAAATCAACAGGCTGCAAAAGGCCGTCAACGAGGGCAACACCCCCCGGCTCAAGCAGGTCATACGCCGCATTATAAGTGGAGAGCCCAAGGATTCTGAACGCATGCCCATGTTTCAGGATATTTTGGCGCATATTCCGCAATTGCAGGAATTTTATGCGCTCTTGCCCCTGGGCTCGCGTATCGGCACAGATTCAACCAGCCGCTCGCACCACACCCACGGCATGGGGCTGGTTTTTGTAGAAACCCTGCCCCCCAAGGCCCGCGCGGCCCTGCGCAGTGAAGACAACGCCCTGCGCCTTACCCTGCCGGTACGCACTGATATTTACCGCTTTACCCATTATCACGAGCCGCAACAGCCCCAGCCCCTGTGGCAGCGCGTGCTGCGGCATATTCCCGGTCTTGGCAACCTGGGCTGCCACAAGGTGCGCGGCTGGGGGCTGGAAAAAAATACCACCAGAGTGGGCCAGGGCGGCAACCTTGTGACCCTGGGCGGCGTTGATGCCAAGGGCGTCAACCGCGACATGCAAGAGGCGCAAAGCCCCCCGCAAAAAGACATCCCCTGCTGGTCGCCCGATTACATGAATAGCGACATCATGAACGCCCTCAAGATTCTGGCGGGCTTTTTGCCTGCACAGTGGGCCTTTAGCTATGTGGACGGCTGGTGGGTGCTGACCTGGTTTGGCGCGCTCATATGGTTTGCCATTACGGCTGTGCGCAACGTGGGCCAGGCTGTTGTGGGCGGCGGGGCCTTTACCCGCTCCATGCTTGTGCCGTGGAAACGCTATGTGAGCTGGAGCCGCATGGCCGATTCGCTGCTGTACACCGGCATTTCTGTTCCTCTTCTTGAAGTGGTGGTGCGGCTGTGGCTGCTGCAGGATTTAATGGGCCTGACCGTGCAGGACAACGCCCTGGCTGTGTACACGGTCATAGCCATGATCAACAGCGCCTACATTTCCGGGCACAATATTTACCGAGGGCTGCCCAAGGAGGCCATAATCGGCAACCTGTTCCGCAGCGCCCTGTCCATCCCGCTTTCCATGCTCATGGGTGAGGGCCTTGGTATGCTCTTTACGGCCATGCATATGCCTGACCCTGCCAGCCTGATGCAAAACTGCGCGGCCATAGTCTCCAAGTGCTCGTCAGACATGGTGGCCTCAATCATCGAGGGCTTTGCCGACCGCAACATGTACCTGCGCATGCGCCAGTGCGACTATGACAGCAAATTTGTGCAAATGTACAAAAACCTTACGCGGCAGGAGCTGCTGTTTCCCAGCAAAGACCTTGAAGTCATGCTGCAAAACCCTGCGGAATACTGGCGCATGCTGCAAGGCATGGACAGGGCCGCAGCCCGGCAGACCATTACCCACCTGCTCGACATGATGTACATGTGGTACTACCAGCCACGGGCCAGAGAGGTCTTTTGGCGCAAAATGTGTGCCCTGCCCCCTGTGGAGCAACGCATTCTGATTGGCATGCACTCGCTGCTAACGCTCGAACGCGAAATAAGCTCGCTGATTCTTGAAGGCCTGCTAAAAAAAGACTTTTCGCACGCCCTGGCCTTTTACCTTAAAAATAATGCCGCCTACGTTAAGGAACTGCGGCGCGAAGGGCGGAAAAGGCTGAAAGACTGCATGTGCCAGTGCTAAGGGGGGCCACACCGCCGCCCAGCGGTAGGGCATGGCGCAGTTATGTGCTTGACGGCGCACCGTTGCTCCGATAGAGCTGCTTGCCCAGTGTATTGTGCGCTATGGGCGCAACCGCATAAAGCCACAGGCCAGCTTGAACGGCAACGTAGCTGATTTATTTGATTTTTTTATTTTTTTTAAAAAAAGTAAAAAAAATCAGCCTCAACCCCTTTTCAAGCTCCAAGCGTGTCTTATTTCTATGCCGGTGCGGAACCGAAGGCGAAGTAATCTGGCTTCGGTTCGTAACGCGCAATATTTCCAGCGCGGCCACAGCGATGCGGCCGCTGCTGCGTCCTAAAAGGACAATAAAAAAAATCATTTCCGGGAGGATCTGACGTCATGAAGCTGAAGCCCCTTAACGACCGTGTGCTGGTCAAACGCCTTGAATCCGAAGAAAAGACCGCCGGTGGCCTGTTTATCCCCGATACGGCGAAGGAAAAGCCTTCCAAGGGTCAGGTTGTTGCTGCCGGTCCCGGCAAGGCTGGGGAAAATGGCGAACGCGTCGCTCTGGCTGTGAAGGCGGGCGACATGGTGCTGTTCAACAAGTATGCCGGCACCGAAGTCAAGCTGGACGGCGTTGATCACCTTGTGATGCGCGAAGAAGACATTCTCGCCATTATCGACTAACTCCCACTGCTGCCGAATTATATTTCAGGAGGAAATTTTCAAATGTCCGCTAAAGAAATTCTTTTTGACGTTAAAGCCCGTGAAAAACTTGCCCGTGGCGTAGACAAGCTTGCCAACGCCGTTAAAGTGACCTTGGGTCCCAAGGGCCGTAACGTGGCCATTGAAAAGTCCTTCGGCGCTCCCGTCATCACCAAGGACGGCGTGACCGTGGCCAAGGAAATCGAACTGACCGACAAGTTCGAAAACATGGGCGCCCAGCTCGTGAAAGAAGTGGCCTCCAAGACCTCTGACGCCGCTGGCGACGGTACCACCACCGCCACCATTCTGGCCCAGGCCATTTACCGCGAAGGCACCAAGCTTGTGGCCGCTGGCCGCAACCCCATGGCCATCAAGCGTGGCGTGGACAAGGCCGTTGAAGCCCTGATCGCCGAGCTTGCCAACCTTGCCAAGCCCACCCGCGACCAGAAAGAAATTGCCCAGATCGGCACCATTTCTGCCAACTCTGACACCACCATCGGCAACATCATTGCCGAAGCCATGTCCAAAGTGGGCAAGGAAGGCGTGATCACCGTTGAAGAAGCCAAGGGTCTGGAAACCACCATGGACGTGGTGGAAGGCATGCGCTTTGACCGTGGCTACCTCTCCCCCTACTTCGTGACCAACACCGAAAAGATGGTCTGCGAAATGGACAGCCCTTACATCCTGTGCACGGAAAAGAAAATCTCCAGCATGAAAGACATGCTGCCCGTGCTCGAACAGGTTGCCAAGGTGAACCGTCCCCTCATGATCATTGCTGAAGACGTGGAAGGCGAAGCTCTGGCCACCCTCGTGGTCAACAAGCTGCGCGGCGCCCTTCAGGTTGTGGCCGTCAAGGCCCCTGGCTTCGGCGACCGCCGCAAGGCCATGCTTCAGGATATCGCCGTGCTGACCGGCGGCCAGGTCGCTTCTGACGACACCGGCTCCAAGCTTGAAAGCATGACCCTTGCCGAACTTGGCACCGCCAAGCGCATCGTGATCGACAAGGAAAACACCACCATTGTTGACGGCGCTGGCAAGGGCGACGACATCAAGGCCCGTGTGAAGCAGATCCGCGCTCAGATCGAAGACAGCACCTCTGACTACGACCGCGAAAAGCTCCAGGAACGCCTGGCCAAGCTCGTGGGCGGCGTGGCCGTTGTGCATGTGGGCGCTGCCACCGAAGTGGAAATGAAAGAAAAGAAAGACCGCGTTGAAGACGCCCTGAACGCCACCCGCGCTGCCGTTGAAGAAGGCATCGTTCCTGGCGGCGGCACGGCCCTGATCCGCGTTTCCAAGGTGCTGAACGACATCAAGCCCGCCGACGACGACGAACTTGCTGGCGTGAACATCATCCGCCGCTCCATCGAAGAACCCCTGCGCCAGATCGCCCACAATGCCGGCTTTGAAGGCTCCATTGTGGTTGAAAAGGTTCGCCAGGGCAAGGACGGCTTCGGCTTCAACGCCGCCACCGGCGAATACGAAGACCTCATCAAGGCTGGCGTTATCGACCCCAAAAAGGTTACCCGCACGGCCCTGCAGAACGCCGCTTCCGTGGCCTCTCTGTTGCTGACCACCGAATGCGCCATTGCTGAAAAGCCCGAACCCAAGGGTGCGGCTCCTGCCATGCCCGATATGGGTGGCATGGGCGGCATGGGTGGCATGGGCGGCATGTACTAAGCCAGCCCTTCGGCTCATACGCTTGAATGATAAAAAGGCTCTCGCTTCGGCGAGAGCCTTTTTTTGCGTTGACGCCAGTCAGCGCAAGCAGAAAGCAGGAGCGGGCTGCGGCTTGGCCGCGCCGTTACGCGACTGATTTCTGTGCCTCACAAAGCCAGCAAGGCGGCTTTGCTGGGGGCCTGTCCTCTCGCTTCGGCGAGAGCCTTTTTTTGCGCTACGATAGTTGCACAAGCAAAAAGCAGGAGCTCTAGGGTGTCGTCGTGTGTGTCGTTGTCAGGGGCCGCTCGAGCAGCGAGACCATGTCGCCGCCAAGTTTGTCTTTCATGGCGGTGGCACGCTCCTGCTCCAGCATGATCATATCCACCTGCCGCGTGTGGATGAGCAGATACCCTATCATGCGGGTTTTTTGCAGAATATCGGCAGCAGAAAAGTTCTCTGCCACTGCAAACAACGAATCATCCTTAACATCAGCGCGAAAGCCGTGCTGTTCCAGCAGGTCGGCCACCATACGGGCGCGCAGTCTGCGGCGTTGGCGGTCTGCGGCCCCGCCCTTGAACTGGAAGCTCACAAAATTCTCATGATTGTTTGCGCCAGCCAGACTTTCCACCGTGCAAAAGTGGTAGCCGTAGCGGGCCTGTAAAATCATGTAGTTATCTGAAATAATAAAAAAATTCTTATTGGACATGGCATTGGGAGCAGTGCTCTCCAAGTCCGGGTTCATGGTGCTTTCAATCATCACCGTCATAAAGCCAGAGGCGCTGGCCGCTGGCGGCCCACCGGATGCCCTCCTCCTC
>SAAX01000129.1 GCA_009929215.1 Deltaproteobacteria bacterium
TTTGAGCTGCTTGTCAAAGTAGGCAATGGTTTTGACCAAGCCTTCTTCAAGAGCAACCTTGGGTTCCCAGCCAAGCTTTTCGCGTGCCAGGGTAATGTCGGGCTTGCGCTGCTTGGGGTCGTCGCAGGGCAGGGGTTCGTAAGAAATCACCGACCTGCTGCCGGTCATTTCCACGACCTTTTCTGCCAGTTCGCGGATGGTGAATTCACCGGGGTTGCCCATGTTCATGGGGCCGATGAAGTCGTCGGGTGAGGCCATGAAGCGGATCATGCATTCCACGAGGTCGTCCACATAGCAGAACGAGCGGGTCTGCGAGCCATCGCCATAAATGGTGATGGGCTGGCCCTTGAGCGCCTGGATGATGAAGTTTGACACCACGCGGCCATCGTTGGGATGCATCTTGGGCCCGTAGGTATTGAAGATACGGCCAACCTTGATGGGCAGGCCGCCCTGACGCCAGTAGGCAAAGAACAGGGCTTCGGCGCAGCGTTTGCCTTCGTCGTAGCACGAGCGGATGCCGTTGGGGTTCACATGGCCCCAGTAGCTTTCAGGCTGCGGGTGAATCTCGGGGTCGCCGTACACTTCACTGGTAGAAGCCTGATAGATGCGCGCGCCAAGCCTTTTGGCCAGGCCCAGCATGTTGATGGCACCGTGCACGCAGGTCTTGATGGTCTGCACCGGGTCGTGCTGATAGTGTATGGGCGAGGCCGGGCAGGCCAGATTGTAAATTTCGTCCACCTCAACATAGAGGGGAAAGGTCACGTCGTGGCGAATAAGCTCGAACCTGCGGTTGTCCATGAGCTCTTCCACATTGGCGCGGGCACTGGAAAAAAAGTTGTCCGCGCAGAGTACTTCGTGCCCTTCGTTGAGCAGGCGTTCGCACAGATGTGAGCCCAAAAAGCCGGAACCGCCGGTGACCAGAATGCGTTTGCGGAGATGCATGATTCCCCCGAAAAAAGTATTGGAAGCCGGGATAAATCCGGCAAATCCTCCAAAGCATAGCCCCATTGTTCGGGCTTTGCAATGGTGATGCACCGCAATACCATACACCCCCAAAGTTGGCTCTTGCAATACAGTGGTGCCCGTTGCTATGTATCGGCGCGAGGTAAACCATGTCGAAAAAATCAACTGCCCGCATTGAGCCCCTTACCCTTGCGCTGCCGCCCGTAGGGGTAGACAGTCACGCCCATCTGGATGGGCAGGAATTTGACGCAGACAGGGATGCCGTGCTTGAACGCGCCCACGCGGCGGGCATAGCCCAGGTGGGCAACGTCTTTCTGGGGCCGGACGACTACCACGCGCGGTGCAGTCGTTTTGATGCCCATCCCAACGTATTTTTTATCATGGGCATACACCCTTGCGATGGGCAAAACTGCACGCAAGACCGCCTGGATGCCATGCGCGCCGCCTTTGTCGCCGATGCGCGGCTTAAGGCTGTGGGCGAGATTGGCCTTGATTTTTACTGGCCCGACTGCCCCAGAGAAATACAGTATCAGGCCCTGCGCGATCAGCTTGCGCTGGCGCGTGCCGTGCAGCGCCCGGTGGTCATCCACTGCCGCGAGGCAGAGGATGAAACCCTTATGACCCTTGAGGCCGAGGGTTTTGCCGGGTATCCGCTCTTGTGGCACTGCTTTGGCCAGGGGCCGGAAACAGCCCGGCGCATTTTGCGCAACGGCTGGCATATTTCTGTTCCCGGCCCTGTTACCTACAAGGCCAACGAGGCCCTGCGCGAGGCCGTGGCGCTCATACCCGCCGACCGCCTGCTGCTGGAAACAGACGCCCCCTATCTTGCACCCCTGCCGTGGCGCGGCAAGCGCAATGAACCCGCCTATACCGTGTTTACCGTGCGGGCCATGGCCGAAGCGCGGGGCGAAAACCCTGAAAATTTGTGGCGCACCTGCGGCGACAATGCCCGCCGTTTTTTCAATATTTCACACGCAGAATAAGGCCGCGCGGGCACTGCACGAACAGCGGCGTCAGGGTCTGTTCTTGTGTCCACATGGCAGAAGTGATACCATACCTAAAGCCACTCGGAACGGTGGCTTGAAGGTGTTTTTTTATAAATACTTCCGGGTTGATCCGTGCTTATTGCCTTGCCTTGTGCGGGGCTGCGGCATGGCCGATCCGGCGCGTCCTCTATAGCGCCAGCGCAAGCTGTTTGCCCAAATTCTAAGGAGATTCCATGTCGGATCTGCGTACCCCCCTCACCGCCTGGCACGAGGCGCATGGCGCAAAAATGGCCCCCTTTGCCGGGTGGCTTATGCCCATTCAGTATGAGGGTATTATTGTAGAGCACCAGCACACCCGCCAGCATGCGGGCCTTTTTGATATTTGCCACATGGGCGAATTTCTTATTTCTGGCCCCGGTGCGGATGAAGCCCTGAGCAAGGCCGTGAGCCACAACCTCCAGAGCCTGGCCCCCGGCAAGTGCCGTTACGGCTTTTTGCTCAACGATAAGGGCGGCGTGCTGGACGACGGCATCATCTACCGCTTTGGCCCCGATTCCTTCATGGCCGTGGTCAACGCCGCCTGCGCCGCCAACGACTTTGCCGTGTTGCGCTCGCGCCTGCCCGAAAGCGTCAAGATGGTCGATATCTCTGCCGATACGGGCAAGATCGATCTTCAGGGCCCGGAATCTCTGGACGTGCTTGAAAAGCTGCTGGGCCAGAACTTTCACGATCTCGGCTACTTCGGCTTTCGCGAAACCACCTGGCAGGGCACACCCCTGCTGGTGAGCCGTACCGGCTACACTGGCGAGCTGGGCTATGAACTGTACATAGCCACCTCTGAAACCGAGGCTTTCTGGAATGCCCTGCTGGCCGACGAACGCGTGAAGCCCATTGGCCTTGGCGCGCGCGACACCCTGCGTCTTGAAGCTGGCCTGCCCCTGTACGGCCACGACCTTGACGAAAACCACAGCCCCGCCGAAGCTGGCATGGGCCGCATGATGACCAGCACCGCCGACTATGTGGGCCGCGAAGGCGCACAAAAGATCGCCGAAGTGCTGGTTCCCCTGCGCATTGATGGCCGTCGCGCCGCCCGCCACGGTGATGTGGTGGCCGCTGCCGACGGCACCGAAGTTGGCCATGTGACCAGCGGCTCGTTTGCGCCCTCGCTTGGCTATGTTATCGCCTTTGCC
>SAAX01000130.1 GCA_009929215.1 Deltaproteobacteria bacterium
GTGGGATGTCGTACACCCCGCAGGGCTCACGCTGTTTCTGGCCATTGCCCTCATGGCCCTGCTGTTTCGCAAGGGATTTTGCGGCTATATCTGCCCTGTGGGATTTGTTTCCAACCTGCTGGGCCGCCTTGGCGAGCGGCTCGGCCTGAACCGCACCCCGCCGCGCAAACTGGAACTGGCCCTTCAGGCCATCAAATACATTCCGCTGGCATTGCTGGGCTATTTCAGCCTGTTTGCCATGAGCGTGGATGAGATTGAAGCCTTCATGGGTGCGCCCTTCAACATGGTGGCCGATTCAAGCATGCTTTTTTTCTTTTTGCGGGCTTCTACCACCACTCTGATTGTGGTTAGTGTGATTGTGGCGGCCTCACTGGTGGTGCGCAACGCGTGGTGCAGGTTTTTGTGCCCCTACGGCGCGTTTCTTGGCCTGTTTGCCCTGGCAAGCCCCGTGGCGGTACGCCGCAATGCGGCCACCTGTACAAGTTGCCGCCGCTGCCAACGCGCCTGCCCCTCGGCCATTGCCGTGCACCAGAAGACACGCGTCAATTCACCCGAATGCCTAGGCTGCACCGCCTGTATCGAAGCCTGCCCGCAGAAAAACTGTCTGCACCTTGCAGCGGCGGGCAAACGCGTGCCCTTCTGGACTGTGGCCGCTGGCTGCCTTGTGGTGCTGCTGGGCGCATACGTTTGGGCCGTGTACACCGGGCACTGGACGTCCGAGATTCCCCCGGCCATGCTGCGGCGCTTCCACATGATCCAGTTTGGCGGGTAATCGGCCACTCACTAGGAATGAAAAGTAGAATGGCGGCGAAGGTACTCCCTTCGCCGCCATTGTTTTATGTATGTCCGGGCCGTGGCCCTGTTTTACCAGACCGGGGCTTCCGCCGGGTCGCGCTTGATGTGGCAGGCCTGGCAATCGGTTGCACGGGGCTTTTCAACCTTCATGCGCGTGTGGCAGTCCATGCAACGCTGGTGATAGGCCGCCTTGAGCAGGGGCCGACCGTCGGGCATGGTTGTCACGCCGGTCGGCAGGCTCACCGGATGGCACGACACGCACTTGGGCGGCGTCATGCCCTGCTTGAGGCGCGGGCTGTTGTGGTGACAGGCGGCGCATTCCAGCCCGTCCTTGGCGTGCATGCCCTGCAAACCAGCGGCCTTGCGGCCAATGGCTGCATGCAGCTTTTGCAGATGCTGGGCATGGGCAAAGTCCACAGGACGGAATTCCTTGCTCATAAGTTCTATGCGCACCTTGTCTGGCAACCCATCGGCAACTGGCCCAAGCTTGGGTGCTTCCGACACGTCAGCGGCGGGTTGAGCGCCCTCTGACGCGGGCACCCCAGAAGCGGAAGGAGCGTTAGAAGCCGGGCCCGCAGGTTGCAGTGCCTTGGCCGCAGCGGCGTTGGCTGCCGGGTCGGGCTTTGCAGCAGTTTTGTCCGGCGGGGGCAGCAGGATGGCCGAGGGCGCAAGCAGGGCTTCGGAATCAGCAGCCTGCTTGGCAGCAGCCTTAACCGATGCCTCCACAGGCAGCAGAATGGCCGACGACGCCAGCTTGGCATCCTGCTGCGCGGCTTGCGCCGAGGGCGAAGGCAGGGTCTGCGGCAGAGCCGGAGTTTGCAGCGCCACGGAACCATTGGCAGCAGAAGCCTCTGGCGTTGCGGGCCGCGAGGTGGGCAGGTTGCTTGGCAGCATAAGCCCCATGGTGCCTTGTACGCCGGGGGCGGCACGGTGGCAGAAGGCGCAGTTGTTGCCGCTCTTGCTCACGGGCCGGGGCGTATGACAACCGGCGCATTCCGGCGCTGCGGTTGTGAGGCTGGTATGACAGTTCACGCAGGAATTTTTGGACGTGACCGAGTGCATGGCCTGCGCCAGGGGAATATTCTTGCCCTTGGGGTCGCCGTTTGGCGTATGGCAGGTAATGCACGACTGCTTGACGCTGGTGTGGTGGCAATCCACGCAGTTGAGCGCCCTTTCGTGCAGGCTGTGGTCAAAAGGCACAGCGGGCATGGCCGTGGTCCACTTGGGGCCCTTGGGGTATATGGGCGCAAGCGGCACTTGCGGCGGCGTTACCTTGTCGCTGAGCACCACGCCCGTGGGCCTGTCCATGGTCATGATGGAGGGGCTTGCCTCAAAGCGGGGCAATGCCTCAAAACGCGCCTTGTCGTGACAGGTGGCGCAATCCACTGGCCCGTGGGGCTGCTTTTGCTCGGCCAGCGAGGCATGGCACTTCATGCATACCTCGTGCGCGGCGGCGCGCAGGGGCGGCGGCGTAAAGGCGGCATCCCTGGTGGCAAGGGCCGTGCCGGGGCCACTGGCGTGGCAGGTGCGACACGAATCCACCGTGGGCGGCAGATTGGGCGCAAAACCCTTGGCATGGTGACAGGCTACGCAACGCTGCGGATCATTCTCGGCCATAATGGCCCCCGCTGCCAGCCCTGCCTGCGACTTGGCCGGAAAGGCCCCCGAGGTCAGATGCCGCTGGTGCAGCGAGGCATCCATCTGCGGCTTGAAGGGCTTTTGCGTGGGCAACTTGGCCGTGTCGTCTACACTGTGGCAGCTGCGGCACTGGGCCAGCGAAGGGCCGCCCTTTTGGGCGTGACACGAGGCGCAGGCAGCGTGGAATGCCACTTTGCGCTCCTCCTTGTCGCTGGAGGCAACACCGGCAAAGGCGCTGAACACAGGCGTTTGCATGATGTTGACCGGCAAGCCCGCACTGTTTTTTTCCAAACCGGGGGCAGACGCGTGGCAGCTGGCACAGGCGTTGGCCTTGGCATGGGCCGCGTGGTCAAAGGTCACCACGGGCATCTTGAGTTCTTTGACGTGTTGGCCGCCCAGATACACAATATTGCCCGCCAGGGGCGCAGATTCGGCAGCCATAACAGCAGGTGCGGCAAAACACAGCGCCACGGCACACAGCGCGCTGGCAGCCATAAACCGCCCCACGCAATCAGAAACCCGGGCTGTACTACATGTGGTTCGCATTAACTCCCCCTTGGGGACTTTGATCGAAAAAACCATCAGCGCAGCAGCCGTGCAAAGCGGCAATGAGGCGCACACCACAAAAAAACGTGTCCGGCAACAAGGTGCAGCAAAAGCCACAGGCCGTAGCCCGGCAGGCCAGAGCGT
>SAAX01000131.1 GCA_009929215.1 Deltaproteobacteria bacterium
GCGGTGCTGGCGCTGCTGGCGTGGAGCATGATTTTTACGGGGTCTGCCGCGCTGGCGGCTCCCGCTCTTGTACTGGATGCGCCGGAATCGGTGGCGCGTGGCGATGCCTTTCCCGCCTTGGCGGTGAGCGACGCACCCGCCAAGGCTTTTATCTTTCGCTGGCTGGGCAAAACCTATGAGGCAAGGGCCGAGCAGGTGAGCGCCAGCTCTGCATCCGGCAGTGCTGCGGGCGCTGCCATGCGCTGGCAGGCCGTGATTTTGCTGCCCGTGCCGCTGGAAGAAAAAGAAGCCGCCCGCGAGCTTGCCGTATCGCTTGGCGGGGCCAAGGATGCCCCGCTCACGGCCCGCCGGATCGCCTTTTTTGACAAGGATCGCCCGGTGCAGAAGCTGAACGTGGAAAAAAAATATGTGGATCCACCGGCAGATGTGATGGCGCGCATCAAGGCCGACAGGGAACTGGTGCGTCAGGCCCTGGCCCAGCGCCTGCCCGAACGCCTGTGGGTCTTGCCCTTTGTGCGGCCTGTGCCCGGCGATGTATCGAGCCTTTATGGCCTCAAGCGCGTGTTCAACGGTCAACCCCGTGGGGTACACAAGGGGCTTGATCTGCGCGGGCCGCAGGGGCAGCAGGTGCTGGCCTGTGCCGATGGTCAGGTGGTGCTTACGGGGAATTTGTACTTCTCTGGTAATGTAGTGTACATCAATCACGGCGAAGGGGTGTTTACCGCATATCTGCACCTCTCTGAAATACTGGTGCAAAATGGCGATAGGGTGCGCAAGGGGCAGGTTGTGGGGCTCGTTGGCGCCACAGGCCGTGTTACCGGGCCGCACCTGCATCTGTCGCTTCTGGTTCAGGGCGAATCGGTTGATCCGCAGCCCTTTTTGACCACCGGCAACGCCGCTAAGGAAAAAAATCCATGAGCGCCAAGACAGACAATACCTTTGAAAAAAAAATGGCCCGACTTCAGGAAATAGTGGCGGCGCTTGAAAGCGGCGACCTGCCTCTTGAAAAGGGCATGGCCCTTTATAAGGAAGGAGCGGCCTGTTCGCGTTATTGCCGCGAGCAGCTTGAAAAAGCCCGGCACGAGCTTGAAATCTGGCAGGATGGTCAGGCTCGTCCGCTTCAGCCACGCCCTGTGGCCGAAGGCGGGCTGAATGCAGAAGAGGAGGCGGAATAGGCGATGATGAGCGTTGCTGACATGAAGGCCCTTTTGCGCGCGCGGGGCAAGGACGTGGAAGCCTATCTGGCCACCTGTCTTGACGGTCGCGAATTGCCCCAGAGGCTCAAGGATTCCATGCTCTACAGCCTTCAGGCCGGGGGCAAGCGTTTGCGGCCCGTGTTGTGCCTCAGCACCGCCGCCTTGTGCGGTCTTTCGCCGCAGCGCAGCATGCCTTTTGCTGCCGCCATCGAGATGATCCACACCTATTCGCTTATTCACGATGACCTGCCCGCCATGGACGACGACGACCTGCGCCGTGGCAAGCCCTCGAACCACAAGGCTTTTGACGAGGCCACGGCCATTCTGGCTGGCGACGGCCTGCTTACCGATGCCTTTATGGTCATGTGCCGCACCCCCGAAGCGCCCGACCGCGTGCTTGAAGCCGTGTCCACGCTCGCCCTTGCGGCGGGGTCTTCGGGCATGGTGGGCGGCCAGGAATGGGACATGATCTATACCGGCGCGGCCTCCATCACCCTTGAGCAGATGCGCACCGTGCACGCCATGAAAACCGGGGCGTTGCTGCGGGCATCGTGCGTGTGCGGGGCCATACTTGCCGGGGCAGAGCAGCCCGCCCGCGAGGCCATTTCTGCCTACGGTGCGGCGCTTGGCGTGGCCTTTCAGATTGCAGACGATATTCTCGATGTGGTTTCGGACACAGAAACCCTGGGCAAACCCGCTGGCAGCGACCAGGAGCAGGGCAAGAGCACCTATCCCGCCTTGTTGGGGCTTGAAAAAAGCCGGGAGCTGGCACGCGAACAGGCACAGGCCGCACAGAATGCGCTGGCCGGTTTTGACGGACAGGAAGCGGATTTTCTGCGGGCATTGGCCGACTACACGGTAACCAGGGCGGCCTGAGATGGATACGAAAGAGCACAGCGGCATGCTGGACGGCATTGAAAGCCCCGCCCAGCTGAACAAATTTTCGGACGCGCAACTGGCCCAGCTTGCGGGCGAGGTGCGCAGCAGCATCATTGATACGGTTTCGCGCACGGGGGGGCATCTTGCGCCCTCGTTGGGCGTGGTGGAGCTGACCCTGGCCCTGCTGGCCACCTTCAATGTGGAGCACGACAAGCTGATCTGGGACGTGGGTCATCAGGCCTATGCCTACAAGCTCCTGACCGGCCGCCTGGATCGTTTTCACACCCTGCGCCAGTTGGACGGCATCAGCGGTTTTCCCCGCACCTGCGAGAGCCCTTACGACCACTTCGGCGTGGGCCACTCCTCGACCTCCATCTCCGCCGCCCTGGGCATGGCCGCGGCCCGCGATCTGGCTCATCAGGACCACAAGGTCGTGGCCGTCATCGGCGACGGCTCCATGACCGCCGGGCTCGCTTACGAGGGCCTCAATCAGGCCGGCGGACTGGGCAAGGATCTGGTGGTGGTGCTGAACGACAACGAGATGTCCATCTCGCGCAATGTCGGGGCGCTGTCGTCATTCCTCAGCCGGAAGCTGTCCAAGCGCTGGGTGCAGCGGTTCAAGAAGGAAGCCGAGAGCATCATGCGCCAGATCCCGAAGATCGGTGACGACATCGCCGAATACGCCCGGCGCAGCGAGGATTCCCTGAAGAGCTTCTTTACGCCGGGCATGCTTTTCGAGGCTTTTCGCTTCACATATATCGGTCCCTTGCAGGGGCACGACATGCGCATGCTGACCAACGTGTTCCAGCAGACCAGGGAGCTTGAGGGACCGATTCTGGTTCATGTCCTGACCAAAAAGGGCAAGGGCTACGCGCCCGCCGAAACCAATCCGACCTTTTATCACGGCGTGGGCTGTTTCGAGCCCGAGACCGGCGCGGCCCGAAAGTTCGACGCCTGCTCGCTGCCGAGCTACACCGAGGTTTTCGGTTCCACCCTGTGCAAGCTGGCCGAAAAGGACGAGCGCGTCGTGGCC
>SAAX01000070.1 GCA_009929215.1 Deltaproteobacteria bacterium
GGCTTGAACGTGGGCACACCTGTATATTTTTCAATCACGGCTTCCATACCCTCAAGGCAGCATGTGCCGCCCACAAGGTAGAGCGCAGACACATTGCGGTTTTCGATGTGTCGTTTGATGATGGAAGCCATTTTTTCAACCACAGGGCGCACCACGGGCAGAATTTCCTTTTGACGGGCGGGGTCTTTTTTCAGGTCTTCGGCTTCTTCAAACAAGATGTTGTAGTTGCCGGAGAGCACCAGCGAAACGTGCGTTCCGCCCGTGGGTTCGTCGGCCACATAGACCACCTTACCCTGCTCAAGCACAGATATGCCTGTTGTACCGCCGCCAATATCCACAATGGCCCCGTCGCGCACGTTCAGAACACTGTTGGCCGCCGTGGGCTCGTCCAGCAGGGCCGTAACCTGATAGCCCGCACCCTCCACCACATAGCGGTGGGTGGCGCAGTCGCGTTCGCCCGTGCCGGGGGGCACGGCAATGGCGGCCTTTTCGAGCTTGCGGCCAAGGCGTTCTTCCAGTTCCTGCGTCAGTTCACGCACAATGCGCATGCCGCCGGAATAATCGACCACCAGACCGTCCTTGACCACCTGCGCAAAGCGCATGGCGCAGGCCACGGGCTCTTTGGCGGCATTGACAACCACCACAACGATGTAGGCGGTTCCAAGGTCAACACCCACATAGAGCGGCTCCGAAGGGCTGACCTCCAGGGGGGTGTGGCGGCGTTGTTCCAGCTCGGCCATGAGTTTGTCGGCGGCGGTAAAGTCCATGATCAGCCCCTGCTGTGTCCGATTATGGTTCCGGTGGTTCCGGGCTTCCAGCCAGAGCTGTTGCCCTCGTCCGCATCAATGTGCATGGCCAGCTTGAAATCATCGCTGACACGCACCAGAACATTTTCAAGAATCATGGGACGTTCGGTTTCAAGGCGCACATCAACCATGTCCTTGTCATGCAGGCCGAAACGGCGGGCATCGTCGGTGTGCATGTGGATGTGCCGGGCCGCAACGATAACGCCCGTTTCAAGCCCCACAATGCCAGTGGCAGAGGCAAGAATGACACCGGGGGTTTCCTTGGTGTCGCCGCTCTGGCGCACGGGCGGGTTAATGCCCAGAATGCGCGCGTCGGTCTTGGAAATTTCCACCTGCGAAACACCACGCGAAGGGCCCAAAACGGCAACATTGTCCATGACGCCCTTGGGGCCGATAAGGCGCACGCGCCCCGAACTCAAAAACTGCCCGGGCTGGGAAAGCGGACGCTCAGGCCGCAGGGCCTCGCCAAAAAGGGCGATGGCGTCGTCGTTGCTCAGGTGGGCGTGCCGCGCAGAAATTTCCACAGGAATGGGCCCGGCGTGCATCTGCCCGCTGCAAGCCTGCGAGCCCTGCGCTGCCAGGGCCTTGCGCACCACGTCTGCCAGAATGGTTCTGACGGTCTGCTCGTTTAATGCTTGATTGTTCATCTTGGCTCCACATCCGGCTGGCTGCCCACAAAGGCGGCCATGCCGGGATAATGCGCGGGCGCTGCACCCACGGTGCTGCACCCCTGTGTGCGGCCCCCGCCACTGGGGCAGAGGCCGCACGGCCCTAGGGCCAGAACCACGTAACCATACAGCCTTAACAGTTTACAGAACGAAGGGGGGTAGGATGAAAACTTCGCCCTGCAAATGGCTGTGGCAGAGGTTCTAACCTTCGCGCGTGGGCAGGATCATCTCCACTTCGCTGTGGGGGCGAGGGATGACATGCACGCTCACGAGTTCGCCAACCTTTTTGGCAGCGGCAGCGCCAGCGTCGGTAGCGGCCTTAACCGCACCCACGTCGCCGCGCACCATCACGGTCACAAGACCGCCGCCCACCTGGCTGCGGCCAATAAGGGTAACGTTGGCGGCTTTCACCATGGCATCGGCGGCTTCAACAGCGCCTACCAGACCACGGGTTTCGATCATGCCCAGAGCGTTGGAAGAGGAAGTCATAGCGGTATCTCCTTTAATTTATGTGCAATATATGGGGTTGTATGCAGTCAGGCATGGCCTGCCAGCGGTTACAGAACCTTTTTCAGTTCAGCCACGATCATTTCGGTTACGGCATTGATGTCCAGCCCGCCTGCCACTGGTGCGGCAGTTTGGGGGGCAACCTCGGCATCGTGGTTTGCGCCGTGGCAGCAGCTGCCAGCAACGCTGGCAGAGGGCGGATAGTGCGCAGCCGGAGCCGTGGAAACGCCGCAGGCAGCCGTGGCGTGGTGCGCAGGGGCAGCGCAGCAACCGCACTGGCTGTTGAGGTCGTATGCCACGCGGCGCACGTTCATGAGGTTGAGGGGCGTAACGTTGTCAGAGGTGGCGCTGCCGCCCACTGCACCGCAGCCCAGGGTAAAGGACGGGAAAAGCCCGGTGGATATGCCCACAGCGCCCTGAGTGGAGGGCGTGTTGACCAGCATGCGCGAAACGGGCTTTTTGAGGCCAAATTCGCGGATCACTTCTTCATTGCGCGAATGGATGGCAAGGGAGTGACCCACGCCGCCGTTGTGCAACAGGGCCGTGCACAGTTCGCAGGCTTCGTGCCAGTCTTCCACCACATAGAAGCCCAACAGCGCGGTGAGCTTTTCTTTGGAGAAAGGATACTTGGGGCCAACGCCCTTTTCGTCCGAAATAAGCAGGCGGGTTCCCGCAGGCACGTCAATGCCAGCCACATGGGCGATGCTGAGGGCATCGCGGCCCACAATGGCGGGGTTCATGCTGCCGTTGCCGCGTTCCATAACGCGCTTGACCTTTTCGAGCTTTTCGCCAGTCAGAAAGTAGCCGCCCTGCGCTTCAAGCGTGGCGCGAACCTTATCGGCAATGCACGACTCGGTGACAATGGACTGCTCGGAAGCGCAGATGGTGCCATTGTCAAAGGTCTTGCTGCTCATGATCTTGCTTACGGCGTCTTCAATATCGGCACTGCGCTCGATGTAGGCAGGCACGTTGCCCGCGCCCACGCCCAGCGCCGGAGTGCCGGAGCTGTAGGCAGCCTTGACAATGCCGGGGCCGCCGGTAGCCAGAATGAGGTCAGAAACCTTCATCAGTTCGTTGGTGCCTTCAATGGTAGGCATGCTGATGCTGCTGACCAGATCGGGCGAAACGTGGCAGCCACGCAGGGCGCCCTGAATAACCTCAACCGTTTTGGCTATGCAGTTGCGCGCGCTGGGGTGCGGCGTAAACACAATGGCGTTGCCGGACTTGAGCGCGATGAGCGACTTGTAAATAACCGTGGAGGTGGGGTTGGTAGAAGGCACAATACCTGCAATCACGCCCACGGGCACGGCAATCTCCACCACCTTGCTGACGGGGTCGGAATGCAGCACGCCAATGGTCTTCATGTCCTTGATGCAGGCATAGACCTTTTCGCTGGCAAGAATGTTCTTGATCTTCTTGTCCTGCGGGCGGCCAAAGCCTGTGTCTTCCACTGCCAGATTGGCCAAAACTTCGGCCTGGGCAGCGGCAGCTTCGGCTACAGCCTTGACAACCTCGTCCACACGTTCCTGGCTCAGCTGCGCAAATTCCGGCTGGGCCTTGCGCGCCGCGCGGACCAGAGCGCGGGCTTCCTGAATGGATAGTAAATCCTTATCAACCATGTCTTACTCCTTTTCCTTCCGTGCCGCCCGGTCGATGGCGTCGATCAGCGTTTGCCTGTTGGCAGAGGCGACCTGCTCACGTGTGAGGTCAACCTTCATTTCAACAGCAAGCTGACGAAGTTTGTTCATACTCATGGTCTTGCATTTTTCGCGGCTGAACCCGGTAGCTTCAGAGCGCGCTTGCACTGCTGCCGTCTTGGCCTCTTCTGCCGTTGAGGCCGTTTCCGTTGCCTTGGCGCTCTCAGTGGCCTTGGCCGGTTCTGCCGTAAATTTTTCTTCTTGCGCCTTGGGCTCCACCGGTTGCAAAAGCAGCATCTGCTCAAGCCCGGCATCGGGACGCGGAATCACATGCCGCGACACGCACACCACGCCCTCGATGCGATCCAGCGAAGCCTTGGCCGCATCCACAGCCGACTGCACGGCCGCCACTTCACCAGCAATGGTGATGGTTACCAGACCGCCCGTGGCAAGCGACTTTTCGAGCAAGCGCACGTCTGCCGCCTTGAGCATGGCGTCTGCCGCTTCTATGGCCCCGATCAGACCCTTGGTTTCTATAAGACCCAATGCCAGCATGGGCTTTCCTCCTCGCTGTTATTGGCCGCTAGTGTTTGACCACTTTCACAGCCAGGCCGTAGCCTTTCAGAATATCTTCCATGCGCCGCAAGTCGTCGTCTTCGAGAACAGGGTTGCCCGTAACGGGGTATTCCTTGTCCAACTGGGCATATTTGCTCACGCCCATTTTGTGGTATGGAAGCAGATCAATGCCCTTGAAATTTTTTCTTTCGGCATGGCCAGCCAAAAACCTGCCAACGGCGTGCATTTCGGCATCGTCATCGTTGTACCCTTTCAGCACGGGCATGCGGATGTGCACGTTTCGTCCGTTTTCAAGCAGCCATTGCAAATTGGCCAAGATAAGCTCGTTGCGCACCCCGGTCAGCTCATAGTGTTTTTCTGGGTCCATATGCTTGATGTCGAACAAAAACAGGTCAACCACTTCGGCCAGGGCGCTGACCACCTCGGGCTTGGCGTAGCCAGCGGTTTCCATTGCGGTATTGATGCCCTTGTGACGACAGGCCAGCAGCAGGTTTGCTACAGCTTCGTGCTGTGCCATTGGCTCGCCGCCGCCAACTGTTACACCGCCGCCGGAATTTTCGTAGAACATCCAGTCCTGCTCCACGGCTTCCAGCAGTTCAGAAATACCCTTGCGTTCACCGACAATGGCCAGGGCTGCCTGCGGGCAGGCGTGTACACACTTGCCGCAGTTGACGCATTCCTTTGACCTGTCCACCACATGACGCGACCCGGCATTGGTCATGCTGTGTATGCCCACAGGGCACACAGGCACGCAGCTGCCGCAGTGCACACACAGATCTTTTTTAAACAACACTTCAAACCGGCGGCTCTGGCTCTCGGGGTTCGAGCACCACTTGCAGCGCAGCGGGCACCCCTTGAAAAATACCAAGGTGCGTATGCCCGGGCCGTCATACATGTTGTATTTCTGTATGTTGAAAACAATGGCCTTTCTTTCAATCACGGTGCTCTTCCTGCCGTATGGTCAACGCGCTTGCGGTTCCGGGCCGCGCCCCTCCCGGTGGAAGGGCGCGGAGTATCGGTAATAACGTGCTGCCTAAAAGTTGTGCAGCACGGTGCGGCTGATGATTTCGTCCTGCACGTCCTTGCACAGCTCAACAAAAAAGGCGCTGTACCCGGCCACGCGCACTACGAGATCGCGGTAGTCCTTGGGGTTGCTCTGGGCGTCCAGCATGGTCTTGTTGTCCAGGTAGTTGAACTGCATTTCGCCGTTACCCAGAATACTGGCCGTGCGGATAAGGGTAATGAGCCCCTGCTCGCCTTCGGGCGTATCAAGCAGGCCGGGCAGCAACTTGAAGTTGTGCACCATGCCAATGTTCATGTTGTCATTGGACATCTTGGACACGCTCTTGATGATGGCCGTGGGGCCCTTGTAGTCGGCGCCCTGGGTGGGGCTGATGCCGTCCGAAAGGGGCATCCAGGCTCTGCGGCCATTGGCCGAAGCGCCCAGCAACTGGCCAAAGGGCGTGTTGTTGGAAATGGAAAGCGTGCCGTGGCTGAGCACGGAATACAGGGTTTTGTATTTGCGGTGCTCGCGTTCGGTAAAGGCCACCAGCTCGGCAGCGATGCTGTCGGCGTAGTCGTCGTCGTTACCGTACTTGGGCGCGGCCAGGCAGTCGGCCAGCATGGCGTCGTAGCCTTCAAAGTTGACCTTGAGCGCCTCGTTGAGCTGGTGCAGGGTGTACTTATGGTCGTCGTACACCAATTTTTTGATGGCAGCCATGGAGTCGGTGTAGGTAGCAAGGCCGCTCCAGACCACGCCGGGGCCAAAGTTGTACATGGCGCCGCCGGAGGCAACGTCGAGGCCCTTTTCCATGCAGCCTTCGTACATGATGGACATGAGCGGCTTGGGAGCCAGGTCGCGCTGCACTCGCTGCGAAATGACAGTGGCAACGCTCGACCACTTGGTGATGTATTTGATCTGTTCCTTTACGGCAGCATCAAACTTTTCGTAGGTGTCAAACTGGTCAAGGCTGCCCAGGTCGGGGCACACCTGCTTGCCGTACCACAACGGCACGCCGTGGTTGAGCACAAGTTCGATGCAGATGGGCCACTGGGTATAGGCGGTAGAAGTCCACTGGTACAGACGGCCAGCCTTTTGCGGTTCAACGCAGCCCATCAGGCAGTAGTCGCGCGCGTCTTCAATGCTCACGCCCTTGGCAAGCATCATCTTGATGTGGGTGTCGTCAAAGTGCACGGCAGGAAAGCCCATGCCAGAGCGGATGACCGACACGATCTTGCTGAGATATTCCTTGGGCGAGGAATTGTGCACACGGGTGGCAAGCGAGGGCTGGTAGATGCGCACATGGCGCACGGCATCCATCAGCAGATAGGTGAGCTGATTGGTGGCGTCTCGGCCTTCGCGGCTCACACCGCCCACGCACATGTTCACAAAGGGCTGATAGCCGGCAAAGAACTTGGAACTGCCCTCGCTGGTGAGCCACATCATTTCAGACATCTTGATGAGCATGCAGCCCGCAAGATCAAAGGCTTCGTATTCGGTCATGCGGCCTGCTTCAAGGTCAGCCTTGAACAGCGGATACATGTACTGGTCTACGCGGCCAATGGACATGCCGGTCTGGTTTTCTTCCACCACCAGCAGCGATTCCACAGTCCACACAGCCTGAATGGCTTCCCAGAAGGTGCTGGGCGCATGGGCGGGAACGCGGGCGTTGACTTCAGAAATCTTGAGCAGCTCGGCCTTGCGCTTGGGGTCAGATTCCTTGGCGGCCAGCTGGGCCGCGTATTCAGACATGCGGCGGGCGTAGCACATGACGCCCTCGGTGGTTTCGATCACCGACTTGTAGAAGTAAATCTTGTCGATATCTTCGGGGCGCTCGTAGTCGAGGTGTTCCAGATGGGCCTGGGCTTCGTGCTGGATGTCCAGCATGCCCTTCTTCATAAGGATAACGTCGTAGCCGGGGTTGGAGTCGCCACCGCCGTTGAGTGCGTGGTACGAGCAGTCAGAAACATACGACTCGCCCGAAAGTTCCCACAAACCGGCTTCGCGGTACTGGGCCTCGCAGTATTCGTCTACAGACTTGCCCGCCCAGTAGGGAAAAATCTCTTCCTGAAGCACTTTTTTGTCTTCGTCGGCAAGGTAGAAAGGATCCTGGGCGCGCGTGCCGATGGTATCCATTTCATCCCTGAGCCAGCGCCACGAAATATCGGGCGAAAAGGCACCAGCGCGGGGTGCGCCGTTGGGAGCGCCCACGATAAGTTCGTGATCCTGAATGACCAGGGGCGCTGTTTCGCAGCAATAGCGAAAAGCTTTGGCGCGCAGCAAAATGCGCGGCATGCCGGGGTTTTCGCTGTCTATCTTGGTGATAGCCTTGGCCCGGTGAATGGTGATGCGCGGAATCTGCTTGAGGTAATTTTCTTTGAGCAGCAGATGACGCTGGGTGGGGCCTTCCGGCACGCCCGCGCCATCGTGGTGTGCCACGGCAACAGCGTGCCCGTCCCCGGTGGGGGCATGAGCGGCAGTGCCAGTGGTGGCATTGGCAAAAATCCTGCGCAGTTCTTCACGTTCCTGCGGGCTAAGATTTTTGGTAACTTCAGCTATTTTGCTTGTAAAATCATGAAGATCCACGTTGATTCCTCCATGTGGTGCTTTCAGACCGGCCAGACTTGATAAGGGTCAGTGGGGCTGCTGCAATGAAGTTAGAGCTTCACGCAGCACGCGCCGCAGCACGTCAAATGTTTCGTCTGCCCGCAAAGCGCCGTCTGCAGACGCAGTTTTTGTGGGGCCAAATTCCGCCAGGTGCGCAGTGCTGCGCACGCCGTAGCCAATTTTTCTGCGATAAATGAGATTCAGGGGCGAAATATTATCTGATGTGATGCCGTACCCCGCTATGCCACTGCCCTGGGTCATGGCGGGGGTAAGGTCTGTGGTCAGCCCCATGCCGCCAAACGAAGCGCCCGTGTTGACCAACAGGCGGGCAACCGGTTTTTTAAGGGCAAACTGACGGATAACCTCATCATCTGTGCTGTGTATGGTCAGGGTTTGCGCGTGGCGTTCCTGCAACAGCAGCTCAAGACATTTCTCGCAGGCATGCTTCCAGTCTGGCTCTACATAGTAGCCGAGCACAGGCGAAAGCAGTTCGCGTATGTAGGGGTCGTGACCGGTAACGTATTTGCGCTCGGCCACAAGCACCCTTGTTCCAGCGGGGATGGCAAAGCCCCCTTTTTCAGCCAGCGCTGCGGCACTCTGCCCCACCATGTCGCGGCGGCGCCTGCCATCGCGGTGGAACAGCACGTTGCTGATTGCTTCGGCCTCTGCCTCTGTCATGAAATAGGCCCCGTTATCCTGAAAGGCGCGGCGCACCTGCCGTTCTACGCAGCCGTCTACGATAACACACTGCTCGGCAGAAGGGGCCAAACCGTTGTCAAATGCCTTGCTGGCGACAATATCACCCGCTGCTGCGGCAATATTGGCGGTGCGCTCGATAAAGACCGGGCCGTTGCCCGTACCGCCATAAATAAGCGGTTTGCCGCTGGCACGCGCGGCTTCAAACATGCCAAGCACGCCCGTAACCATAACCAGGGCCACGCCGGGGTGCTGCATAAGCTCTTGCGTGCCGCTCTTGGCCACGATATCGAGGTACGAAACGGCCCCTTCGGGCAGGCCGTGCGCACGGCCTGCAGCTATCATGACATCAAGGGCATGACGCATGCTGTCGATGGCGCGGGGATGCAGGGAGAAAATGATTGCGTTGCCCGATTTTACAGCCAGCAGGGTTTTGTACATGGCTGTGGAAACAGGGCTTGTGACCGGGCAAAGCGCCACAATAACACCCAGCGGCACGCCCACCTCACGCACAGAGCCGTGATTCTGGTCGCCGTCAAGCGGCCCCACGCAGCGCATGCCGCGCAGGCTGTTGCGCACCTGGCGGGCAACAAAAAGGTTTTTGACCATTTTGTCCTGCCACACGCCGCAGTCGCTTTCTTCGTGGCACATGACGGCCAGCGACTGGGCGTGGGCTTCCACGGCTTCGGCCATTGCCTCCACTATGGAATCCAGCGCCTCCTGCGGCAGCGCGGCAAGCCTTTTTTGGGCTTCTACCGCATTCTCCGCCAAGATACGCGCCTGCTGGATAGAAATGAGATCCTTGTCGCCGATCATCCGCTACTCCCTGAAGTGCTCTGGCTAGGCCAGAGAATACCGCCGCACAACCTTGACCAGATGCCGATGGGGCGTGGGGATGACGCACGAGCTGTACACTTCGGTGCCCATGTTCTTCACAGCCTTTACCCCGGCTTCAACAGCCGACTTGCACGCGGCAACATCGCCCTGCACAAGGGCCGAGCAGTAGCCGGAGGCCACGTTTTCGTAGCCGATCAGTTCCACATCAGCGGTTTTGATCATGGCGTCTGCTGCTTCCATAAGGTAGACGATGCCAAAGGTTTCGATCATGCCAAGCGAACGCAGACCGGGGTCGTCTTCGGGCACGGAATCAATGACATGGGCCATGGCAATTTTGCCCACGCCGCGCACGGGCCGGGGCATGACATTTTGTGTGGTGAGCTTGCCAATAGAGGCAGCGGCAACCGCGCCAACGGCCACAGCAGCCTGCACGGCGGCCACGTCGCCCTTTACCATTACGGTAACAAGGGTTGAGCCCACGTTTTCATAGGCGATCAAGTCTACATCGGCGGCCTTGAGCATGTTGTCCGCGCCGTAAATGGCGGGGACCATGCCCAGCGTTTCAATGAGGCCCAGGGCCTCTTCTCCTTCATACAGCATACGTGCTCCGTGAAATTCATACGTTCGGAAAAACCGTTCGGGGCATGAAAAAATGAACCTTATGCCTGTTGTAACCCTTCCCCTAGGGGGGAAGGTCAAGGGCTTTTTCAAGTTTTTGTCCAAAAAAAATCTTTTCAAGTTAAAAAATTCCCAAGGCACAATTTCTCGTTTGAACAATCACTCAGTTTTTGAAATAAGATTTCATTGATTTTTTCCAAAAACAGGCATTTTTGTATACAGCTGATGACTTAACTGCCGAGGACAAAATGGCTAACAAGGCAAAAAAAAGTTACCGTGCAGGGCAACTTTTTTTGTGAATGGCATTGACCTTCCAGTGCACAGCAACCTTAGGGTTTAGCTAATAGGCGTGGTGGGCGTTGCCGAGGCAATAAACCTGCCATCACAATCTTTCAGAGAAGGAGCATGTCATGGAGCATGTGGCTGAACCCAGCACAACGGCCGGAAAGGGCGGCGTAGCCCCGGCACTGGCCGCAAAATTGAAACTCGCCACTGGTTTCAGAAGGCGCGGCATGTTTGTTGCGACCATGTCTGGTGTTGCTTATGGCAACTACACGGCATTTATGACCCTTGCCATGACCATGGGGGTATGGTCTGTATGGTACGGGGCTGATTCTGGACTTTCGGAATTTTCCACACTGTTTTTACTGGGCGCGCTGGGCGCGGCCACCACAGACGCTTGCAGCGCCGTGTGGGCTCTGCTTATAGCTATCTTTAAAGGTAAGATGGGCGACGTGTTTCGCAGTGCCGCCAGCAAGCCCGGTGCCATCCTTATTGGGGCAGCGATTATTGGCGGCCCTCTGGCCAGCACCTGCTATGTGCTTGGCCTGCAAAGCGCCGGTTCCATCATTGTGCCCATCAGTGCGCTGTGCCCGGCCATCGGCGCCATTCTGAGCCGTATTCTGTTCAAGCAGCCGCTTACACCCCGCACCCTCACGGGTATTTTTATCTGCTTTATGGCCAGCGTCATGATCGGCAGCACTGGCTTGGCAGACAACGCACCGCCGAACCTGTTTCTTGGTCTGACTTTTGGCTTTTTGGCCGCTTTTGGCTGGGGGCTTGAAGGCTGCATTGGCGGCTATGCCACATCCATGATTGATCCTGAAATTGGCATCACCATTCGCCAGGTTACTTCGGCCCTTACCAACCTTTTGGTTCTGGTGCCGCTGTTTGCCTTTATCGGCAAGGCCGATGCATTTGCCATGATTGGCGCTGCCTTTACCGATACCGTTGCCATGCCGTGGTTTGCCGTGGCTGGCTTTGCCGCCTACTTTGCCTTTATGCTGTGGTACAAGGGCAATGCCATGTGCGGCACAGCGCTTGGCATGTCGTGCAACGGCGCGTTCTCTTTCTGGGGGCCGTTCTTCTGCTGGCTTGTGCTTGGACTCTGGTTTGGCATTG
The DNA here is from genome assembly GCA_009929215.1 of Deltaproteobacteria bacterium. Classification (GTDB taxonomy): domain Bacteria; phylum Desulfobacterota; class Desulfovibrionia; order Desulfovibrionales; family Desulfovibrionaceae; genus Desulfovibrio. The sequence continues at coordinate 11,354 of SAAX01000070.1, forward strand.
ACGGTTACGCCCTTGCCCCCATCGTGTGGCTTGCGGCTGTGGTCATGATTGCGGGTATCTTCATCATTGCCGTCAACCCTCTCGAATTGTTCAAGAAGAAAGGATAACGCCATGAAGCCGTTGAACTATGCCATCCTTAAATATATGACGACAGTAAAGGAAGCCTGCCCCGAAAACGTGATTGACGCGCTCTCCTCGCAGTACAGCACGTTTCGGGCGTTCAACAAGGCTGAGGTGCTCACCGCCCTGCTGACGGCCGAGGCCAATGGCCTGCTGGAAGAATCGCGCTTTGACCTTGATGACGATGGCGAGCTGCGCCTGTTCTTCCGCGCCCATGCTGAAGGTGTGGAAACCATCAACCGCTACATTCCCGGCTAACGATAGGCGGGCAGTCTGAGCGCCTTGTGCAACAAGGGCGCTGGCAGCAAAATGGTACAAGCCACACCTGCCCTGCCCGTTCAACATTACCCCTGTGGACTGGCGGGATACTGCGCGAAAGCCTCATGTACGCGCAGTACCCGCCAGGTTGACATAGCAACCGGGTAACCCTAGTAAACCACGGGCGGCCCCACCCCGCCGCCGATGCGATGCGATTCTGTTTATACAGTGCGGAGCAGCCCCCACCACCCGACCATACAGGCCGGAATTTGCGCAGCACTTGCATGTGCGCCATAGCGCCCCCGGGCCCACTCCGTCTTTTACCTCCCCCTAAAAGAATCCGGGTACGGGCATGAAAACAAAAGGCTATACAATCAGCCAGATGAGCGAAATATCCAAGATTTCAAAAAAAGCCCTGCGCTTTTACGATGATCTTGGGCTTATCTCTTCAAAGCGGCACGGGGCCAACAATTACCGCTACTATACGCACGACGACCTGCTTTCTGTTCCACCTCTCAAGTATTACAAGCAGATGGGCTTTAACCTGGGCGAAATTCGCGCCGCCTTTGAGGTTGGCAGCAATACATCGCTCTCTGCCCTGCGCAAAATGTTCATGAAGAAAATTCAGCTTTTGCAGGACGAAGAAAAGATTCTGCATCTTCGCCTTACCTCGGTGCGCGACTGGCTTGAACTGCTGCACGAGGCCGAAATGGTGCTGGAAAACAACCTGCAAAGCGTTTCTGTAAAGTATATTGCGCCAGAACAGCTGTTGTTCCAAAAGCAGACCTTCTCGTCAGACATCAAATCTGCCATCATCAATATTGACTTTACCAACCACGTTGAGGCCATGGAGAACAACATCACCGGGCCTGTTATCATCTATTTTTCATCAACCAACGACAGGTTGAGCAATACCGAGCAACAGATTCAGATGCTGCAAAAAACCATCTTTCCCTGCCAGACAGAACAAACCCACACCTACGGCGGTTTTTTGGCGGCTAGCTGCTATCACATTGGTTCGCACGAAACCATCAACCAGACGTACAAAAAGATTCAGCGCTGGTGCACGGCCAACAACTATGATTATGACGGCGGTTCGTACGAACGCTACATCACCGACTTTTGGACAACAAACAACGACGAGCTGTTTGTTACCGAAATCATCGTGCGGGTCAGCAGGCCGGGCAAGGTTGTGCACCGTCAGATAAAGCTGGACGAAAATGATCTGACAGATGATCTGGCAGACGATCTGGCAGACGATCTGGCACTGGGCAGGAATGATGACGACTAGCCCCCAGAGCACAAGCATGCGCCACAGCTGGCAGATAGAAATTCAGGCGGCCCTGGATCTTCTGGAAAGCGGCAATGCCACCCCCAGTGATGCAAATAGTGCGGCAGACAGTGCGGCAAAACTGCGTACCGTGCTGCGCAGCTGCGAAAATGATCCCCACTGCCGCGCGCTGGCTCTCGATGCCCTTGGCCGTGCCCTGCTCGCGCTCAAGCGCCCGCATGAAGCCTGCGCATCAATAGAGCAGGCCCTTACCCTGAGCCGTGGTGTTTTTGGCAACAATTCTCTGCTCACGCTGGGCATTTTGCAAAACTTTGCCCATGTGCAGCTAGAATCGGGCAACGCCCAGCAAAGCGAAGTTTTGGGCCGCGAGGCCGCAAACCTGTATGAAGCTGTGTATGGCGGCGATTCGCCCCATGTGGCCGAGGCATTGCTGCACCTTTCTGCCGCCTGTTACCGTCAGCAAAAGCTCGATGACGCACAGTACTGCCTGCAACGCGCCATGCAGATATGGCAGGCGCAGCCAGAGCCTTCGCCCCGGCTGGGAACCTGCCTCAACAATCTTGGGCGCATAGAGGAAGAAAAGGGCAACCATGCCAAGGGCATTGCCATGCACCGCGAGGCCGTGGCCATGCGGCGCAGCCTTTTGGGCGAATGCCACGAAGACACGGCCTTTTCGCTGGGCAACCTTGGTGTGGCCCTGGCTGCTAGCGGCCAGTGGCACGAGGCGGCGGATATTCTTGAATCTGCGCTGGCCTGCTACGCCCGCCTCGGCAAACATAGAAGCGCGGAGGCCGGGGGCTACAGAAAGAATCTGGCCGTGTGCCGCAAGGCCTTGGGGCAAACCAGCCCCCCGGTTGTGGGGAAAGCTGGCCAAAAGACTGCCAGCCGCGCCACCCTGCTGCATGATATCATTGAAAAAGAGCTGGCCATGTTTCTTGCCACGCCCAATCAGGGCGGCACGGCCAGCTGCCAGCAGAATCCGCAAGGTTTCCGCATCATGCGGCATATGAGCCTTTCGGTATTGAGCGATGCCACGCTGGCCCATTATCTGGATGACCTGCACAGCGCAGAAGCTCAGGGCCGCAACGTCATGGTCGAAAAATACGCCCGTATGGACAGCCTGATCCCGCCCTTGCAGACCAACCCGCTGATAGACGAAATTGTGCGCGACGAAACAGCCTTTATTCAGGCGGCATCGGCCCGTTTTCCGCATGTGATCCGCCACGGCGGCAACAGCGCCTTTCAGAATTATCTGCGCTGCGAGGCCGAAACCTACTCGCCCGCCACGCTTGAGTCATACGCCGCCGACCTGCGCCGCGCAAAGCAGCAAGGCCGCAACCCGGCCATTGAGCGCTTTCGCTGCCTTGCCGACCTGCTGGGCAAACCCAGCCTTGAGGCGTTTGAAAAGGAAGCTTTTGAGCAGGAAGCCAGTGCAGTGTAAGAGGTTGCGGGTTTGCTTGTGCTACCCCACCTACTGCGCCTTGCCGCACAGCTTCAACACGGCCAGATCGGCGGGATCGTCTGTGGCCTGCTCGAAATTCACAATTTCGCCGTGGTAGTGCGAGACTTCATAAAACCTGATTGTGCCAGCATCTGAGCCTGAACTTGGGGCAACATTGGGGGCAGAATCTGGGGCAGCGTCTGATGCGGTATTTTTTTCAATGACATGCACGGTGTACAGAACCCCAAAATCCCCGTCTGCCGTTTTATACGGAACTGATTTTTCTATCTTTATTTTCAGCCCTTCGGGGTTTTTAAACCCATAGATAAAATTGTTGGCCACAATATAGCCCACAAGCACTTCGCGCAGGGCATCATCGTCCATCAGCTGATACATTTCGCGCTGAATGAACTTTTCGGCCATATTTTCATTATAGGCCTGAATTTTAGCGTTAAAATCCTTTTCCGCCGCATCAATAAAAATGAAATTCTGGCAGAGCGCAGTGCGTTTTTCCGGCTTTTTACCGCTGGCCTCAATTTCCTTGGCCAGATTTAGCCGGTACAGCACGTAGTCTGCCGGAATTGTTTTATATTTGATGTTTATGGCATTGGCATCATCGAGGTTCTGAAACTGGTCGTTTTCAAACCTATTCTGAAAGTCGGTCATATCGCGGTTTCGGGCCTCAAGGTAGGCTTTGGCAGATTCAAAGCCATAGCCAGCACCAGCGGCAGCGGCAGCCACGGGTACATGGCAAAGGGCCAGCAGCGCAAACAGTTGCAGAAGGATGGTTGGGCGCTTCATGCAACACTCCTTCCCGTTCGGGGAGGTTTGTGAGCGAGGGGCAAGGGATAGCCCCATAGGTGCAAAACCAGACGAGGCAGGGATTTTATGGCTTGCCGCAGAGAAGCCCCTTGCTTTTGGCAAGCACATACACAGGCCGATAGGTGAGCCGCACGCCCTGCTCATTGCCGTAGCGGGCAATGTAACGCGCCACAAAATCCTTGTAGCTGTTTTTTCCCCACACCACAGAACGTATGCCCGTTACCCCTGTATGACGCAAATGCAGCAGCACATGGCGCGGGCTGGCAAAATGCAGCGTCACGTCGCTCTGCTCCATTGCCAGCAGGTCAAAATGGGGGGCAAGCTGGCCCTGCAACTGCACGGCGCTGCCATAGGT
>SAAX01000071.1 GCA_009929215.1 Deltaproteobacteria bacterium
TGGTGCCGAGGGCGGGACTCGAACCCGCACGAGAATCCTCACTACCCCCTCAAGATAGCGTGTCTACCAATTCCACCACCTCGGCGCGAGAAGATGTACTACGGCAAACTGAGGTGCTTGGCAAGCTTTTTTTGAAAAAAAGTTTTGAAGACTTGCGCTTGGGGGGTGATACAGGTAGGTTTTTTCGTTCCTGAGAGGTGAAAATGGACGAGATAGTACAGAAGTTTTTGCGCAGCACGGGCCCCGTGCTGTGTGTGGATATAGGCAGCGGCACGCAGGATGCCCTTCTTGCCCGCCCCGGGCTTGAGTGCGAAAATTGGCCGCGCTTTGTTTTGCCAGCACCCGCACGGCTTGTTGCCCAGCGTATTCGCGAGCTTACCCTGCTCAAGCGCAACATCTGGCTTTACGGCGGCAACATGGGCGGCGGCTTTACCCAGGCGCTCAAAGAGCACCTTGCGGCAGGGTTTGCTGTCAGCGCCACACCAGCGGCCACGCGCGGCATCCATGATAATGAAGAAGTGGTGCGCGGCATTGGCGTAGAAATATGCGCCGTGTGTCCCGAGGGCAGTGTGCCGGTGTTTTTGACCGATTATTCGCCAGAATTTTGGGGCGGCCTGTTGCGTCACGCCGGTTTGCCCCTGCCGCATCTGGTGCTGGCCGCCGCCCAGGATCACGGCTTTCATGCGCACGGCAACCGTCAGGCCCGTATGCGCGCCTGGACAGATTTGCTGGCCACGTCGTCTGATCCGGCCCGCTGGATATACGAAACCCCGCCGCCAGCGCTCACCCGTCTTGTGCCCCTGCGTGAAAAAACCGGCGGCCCAGTTGCCGATACCGGGGCCAGCGCGCTGCTTGGCGCACTGTGCGACCTGGAAGTGATGAACCGCAGCTACAAGCAGGGTATCACCGTCATCAATGTGGGTAACGGGCATACCGTCGCCGCTCTGGTGTACCGTGGGCAGGTGCGCGGCATTTACGAGCACCATACGGGCATGCGCACGCTTGAGCAGTTGCTGGGCGATCTGGAAGAGTTTCGCAAGCATTGGCTGCCAGCAGAGGCAGTGCAGGCATCTGGCGGGCACGGCACGGCCTTTGGCCCCTACTGCGAAGAAGCGGGCGGCTATGAGCCCACATACATCACCGGGCCCAAGCGCGCCTTGCTGCAAGGCCACGGGCGGTTTTTGGCCCCGCACGGCGATATGATGATTGCCGGTTGCTTTGGGCTTATCTGGGGGTGGGCGCACGCCCGATCCGGGGAGTAATTTTTTGTGCCCGCTACGGCGGGTGGATTGCACCACAGCCAGTGCGCCAAGGGGCGTTGCGGCATGAATCTGAGGAGGCGGCATGGAATTTTTTGATGAAGCGGAATGTTGGAGCAGGGATCAGATCGAGCAAACCCAGCTTGCACGGCTCAAAAGCACGGTGGCGCAAACACGCAAGTGCGATTTTTACCGTCAGCGGCTGGACGAGGCGGGCATTGGGCCTGATTCCCTGCGCAGCCTTGATGATCTGCGGCGTATTCCCTTCACCACAAAGCAGGATCTGCGTTCCCAGTATCCCACAGGGCTTTTGTGCGTTCCGCAGACAGAGATTGTCCGCATGCACTGCTCCAGCGGCACCACGGGCACGCCGGTTGCCATCTGCCACACGCAGAACGACATCAATTCCTGGGCCGACCTTATGGCGCGCTGCATCCACATGGTGGGCGTGCGCCGCGACGACGTGTTTCAGAACATGTCTGGCTACGGGCTGTTCACGGGCGGTCTTGGCATCCACTTTGGTGCAGAGCGCCTCGGCTGCATGACCATTCCCGCAGGTGCTGGCAATTCACGCCGTCAGATCAAGCTTGCCAAGGATTTTCGCACTACGGTGGCCCATATTCTGCCCTCGTATGCCCTCATTCTTGGTGAACACCTGCGCAGCATGGGCGAAGACCCGCGCCAGTTCCCCCTGCGCATCGCACTGGTGGGTGCAGAGCCCTATACCGAAGAATTCCGCCGCCGTATCGAAGACCTCTTTGACATGAAGGCTTACAATTCTTACGGCCTGTCTGAAATGAACGGCCCCGGCGTGGGCTTTGAGTGCACGCACCAGGCGGGTATGCACCTGTGGGAAGACGCCTATATTCCTGAAATTGTCGATCCGGAAACCGGCGAGCCCATGCCCGAGGGTGAGGTGGGCGAGCTGGTCATGACCTGCCTGTGCCGCGAGGGCATGCCCATTTTGCGCTACCGCACGCGTGACCTTACCAGGTTCATTCCCGGCGAATGCGCATGTGGCCGCAAGCACCGCCGCATCGACCGCATCCTTGGCCGTGCAGATGACATGTTCATCATCAAGGGCGTCAACATCTACCCCATGCAGATCGAGCAGGTTATCATGACCTTTGCCGAAGTGGGGCAGAGCTATCTGATCCTGCTCGAAAACGACGGCCTGGGCGATGTCATGCGCGTGCAGATTGAAATTCGCGACGAGCACTTTGTGGAAGACATGCGTGTTCTGCAAAATCTGCAAAAGGCCATTGCCTCGCGCCTGCGCGATGAAATTCTCATCACGCCCAGGGTTGAACTTGTGGAAAGCAACAGCCTGCCCCGCACCGAGGGCAAGGCCGTGCGCTTGCAGGATTTGCGCAACAAAAGCTAACCGTATCCGGAGAACGCATGGATTTTCTGCCTTTTCCCCTGGCCTCAATGCTGGCCGGGGCATTCATAACGCTGCTGTGCTTTGTGCTGCTGCTCAACATTTTTGGGCTGCCCGCCAACTGGGTGCTGCTGGGGCTTGTGGCGTTGTGGAAGGTGGTACATCCGGGCGCTACCTCTATGGATATGTGGTTCTGGATCATGATGGTGGGCATTGCCGTTGTGGGCGAGGCCCTTGAAATGGGCATGCAGATACTTAAGGCCAAACGCTATGGCTCCAGTTCTTCCGGCACTTTTGCAGGGATGATTGGGGCCATTGCGGGGGCCATTTTGCTTGCTCCGCTGTTTTTTGGAATTGGCGCGCTTGTGGGCGCTCTTGTGGGCGCCTGGCTGGGGTGCTTTGTGGTAGAGAGCCTGAAGGGGCGCCCTTTGCGCGAAGCCCTCGACGCCGCCTTTGGTGCCATGATGGGCCGTTTTTTGGGTACGGTGTGCAAGTGCGGCGCTGGTGGGGCCATGCTGGCCCTGGCCGCAAGGCATATCTGGCCCAAACTGCCGCCCGCGCTGCCCCCTGCTTTTTCTCCTGATGCTCCCACGCAGGTTTTTATGAGCTTGCTGCGGGGCTTTTGCTGAGGTTATAATGCTGCTTCAAGGCCTTGAAATTGTACTGGTAAAAACGCGTTTTCCCGAAAATATCGGCATGGCGGCCCGCGCGTGTGTCAACATGGGCTGCCCCACCTTGCGTCTGGTTGATCCGGAGCGTTGGGACAGGGAAAAAGCCCGCCCGTTGGCCACACCCAAGGGGCAAGACCTTCTTGATGCCGTGGAAGTGCACGAAAATGTGCCCCAGGCCGTGGCTGAAAGCGCTCTTGTTTTTGGAACCACAGCGCGGGTAGGTGGCTGGCGTCAGGCTCTGCTTTCTCCAGAGCAGGCCGCGCGCGAGGCGGCTGCCGCCCTTGCCAACGGGCAACGCGTTTCAATCGTTTTTGGGCCAGAAGACCGTGGCCTCAACAACGACGAAATCATGCACTGCCACCGACTGGTGACCATCCCCACCGATCCGGCGGCCAGTTCGCTCAATCTTGCCCAGGCGGTGCTGCTGCTCAGCTATGCCTGCGCCAATGCCGTGCGCGCTCTGCAACATGGTGAAAGGCGCACAGAAATGCCCCGTGGCGGCAAGGTGGCAACTGCGGCAGAGCAGGAGCGCCTGATAGAATCGCTCAAGGATATGTTGCTGCGTCTTGATTATCTGCATGGTGACAACCGTGATTATTTTTTAATGCCTTGGCGCAGGCTTTTTAGCCGGGCAGGACTGTTACGACACGAATATGATGCTCTTATGGGGCTGTGCCGTCAGGTGCGTAACAAGCTGCCGGACTAATTTTATTTACCCCGTGTTTTTATGGGCCTGTTTCTGCTCTTGTAGTACCTTGTGCTAAAAATAGAGTGCAGAAGCGGGCTTTTTATTTTTAAATTTATGTTATATTAATGTATATAGTTGTTTTTAGTGATATGGCTCCAGCGGTCAATTGCGCGATAATTGCGGAACATTGAAAAAAAAATCACAAGTAGCGCAATATTATTGACCGTCATTAATCGTTTGAATTTATATGCTAAAATTTAAATATTGCAGGGTAGATAAAATAAAATAGATTGACCATGCTGGTATATTCGGTATTATTTTTATATGTTAGATAATATCGAGTTTGATATTGAAAAATTATTTTTCTGTAATTATGATTGTTACTCGCCCTATTCATTTTTAAATTTTGGCCGTTTAGTGTGTATGCGAAAGTATTTGGGTTTCCGAAATTGCACGCAAGGCACGGTAATGGAAGAAATAGATTTGTTGCCCCGGTATGGATCGAATGCTTTGGAGCCTGGTTCCCATCCGGCTCTGGCTGTTTTTTTGTGATACACAAATCTGCAGGCAAAGGCTTGGCAGACGCTTTTGGCAAGGAGTAAGGCATGCGTTGGACTATCGCGCACACATATGTCGGGTCGCTATTTGGCGCATTGATTACATGTTGTGGGGTTGTGCTTTTTGTCTCAATTCATTTCATGAAAGTTCCGATTGAAGACGAACTGAACAAAGGCATCAGAAGGATGCAGCAGGTTATCAGCGCGGCCAACGAAACCACTTCGCAAAAATTTTTGCAAAGCGCCGACCTCATTGCTGAAGATGATGATTTTAGCAGGGCAGTTGCGGAAAAGAATCATGATGCTGCCGTCAAAATCGGCTCTGTGCTGATGAAAAAGGCCGGGTCGGACTTTATGACCATCACCGATGAAAAGGGTGTGGTTATTGCGCGCGGTCATTCCAAAAAATTTGGTGATAGTGTTACCAACCAGGAAACAGTGGTTATTGCTCTCAAAGGCACGCCCGCAGTGGCCGTGGTGGCAGGTACAGAGGTTCCGTTCACCATACGTGCCAGCTATCCTGTAAAGCACGATGGCAAACTTGTGGGCAGCGTTTCTATCGGTACATCGCTTGTTGCGCCTGCCTACCTTGACTGGCTCAAGAAACTCTCGGGCGTCAACGTTACCATATTCAAGGGCGATACCCGCGTGATGACCACCATCGAAAAAGATGGCAAACGTGCGGTGGGTACCAAACTTCAGTCGCCCGAAATTCTTTCGGCCGTGCTTGAACGTGGCGAAATAGCCTTTGCCCACAATAATATTCTTGGCATTGATTACAACTCGGCTTACTGGCCGGTTAAGGATGCCAATGGCAAAAATGTGGGCATGTGGTTTGTTGGTATGCCCATGGATGAGCTGCAACGGCTTGAAACGCAAGGCATAAACAATTCTATTTGGATTGGCGTTGGTCTGCTGACTTTCCAGCTGATTCTGTCGTTTATTTTTGGCCTCAAGGTAAGCGCACCCGTGCGTAAAATTACCGTCTATGCCCAGGAAGTGGCCGAAGGTAAGGCTGACGCCAAGTTAGAGGTATATGGTCGCGACGACATGGGGCATCTGGCCGATTCGTTGCGCACTATGGAAAGCAACTTGCGCAAGCTTGTGCATGAGGCTGGCGAAAAAGCTGAGGAAGCCCGTAAGTTGGGTGATGAAGCCAAGGCTGCCATGGAAGAGGCGCGTGCCGCACAGGCCATGGCCGAGCAGGCCAAGCGTGAGGGTATGATAAGCGCCGCGGGCCAGATCGAAGAAGTGGTGGAGCAGCTCAATGCCTCCATCAACGATATTGCCGAACAGGTAGAAAACACCAGCGGCGCTCTTGATCATGCCGCAAGCCGCCTGGCCGAAACTGCCACCGCCATGGAAGAAATGAACTCCACGGTGCTTGAAGTCGCCAAAAACGCTGGTGGCGCATCGGACATTTCCAATGCCGCCAAGCGCAAGGCTGAAACCGGCTCCGAGATTGTTTCCCGGGCTGTGGTGGGTATTCAGGAAGTGCAGCGCCAATCACAGGCGCTCAAGGACGGCATGACCCAGCTTGATGGCCACGCCAAGGCCATCAACCAGATCATGGGCGTTATTTCTGATATCGCCGACCAGACCAACCTGCTGGCCCTTAACGCCGCCATCGAGGCAGCCCGTGCGGGCGATGCGGGCCGTGGCTTTGCCGTTGTGGCAGATGAAGTGCGCAAGCTGGCGGAAAAAACCATGTCTTCCACCACCGATGTGGGCAATGCCATTTCTGCCATCCAGCAGAGCGCAGGGCAGAGCATTCAGCAGGTGGAAAAGGCTGTTGGCAATATTGCAACAGCTACGGAATACTCCAATAAGTCTGGCGAGGCCCTCAAGGAAATTGTGGGCATGGTGGAACAGACAGCCGACGAGGTGCGGGCCATCGCCGCTGCAAGCGAGCAGCAGTCTGCCACCAGCGAAGAAATCAACCGCTCGGTCGCCGATGTAAACCACATTGCGGCCAGCACCACGCAATCCATGCAGGTTGCCATGAAGGAACTGGGTACGCTGCGGGCCCAGGCGCAGAGCCTTGTTGACCTGATTGAGCACATGAAAAAAGCTTAGGCTTGGCTGTGCAGCTGTGTAATGTAGTGCTGCCAGCCATGCTGAATTGATAAAGAGCCCCGTTCCTGCTGGAACGGGGCTCTTTATGCCTGAGCTGTGCGCCAAAAATTTTGATGGCAGGGCAGGCTGCGCTTTTGTGAAGCGCGCTATTTGCGCAAGATAAGGCGCAGCGTTTCGGCCTCTGGCCCGGTAGCGCCTTGCAAAAACTGCTCAACGCGTTTTTTTACGGACGCATGCCGGGGTGAAAATTCGTACAGTGAGGCCGCAGCAGCTGCGCTGACAGAAAAGTTGTCGTCGTTACGCAGGCCTTCTGCATTCAGGCGGGCATAGCGCAGTGCTGCGCGGATGATAACATCAAGAAAGTCGTTGCTTCCGGTTGCCATAAAGGCAGCCCAGTACATTTGCAGTACTGATTTTTCCGAATAAATATTCCAGTTTGCCAGAGGGCTTGGGCTGTTGCGAATCTGGTCGAGCAGTAAGCTCTCAGAGGGCTGCAACAGGCTGGCAAGCAGTGCCTGCTCGCCGGGCAGTTGGGCAAAGTGCACAGCCCAGGCAAGGGTGCGGCGGCCATCGCGGCTCAGGGTTTCCGGGGGCGGCAGCAGCTTTTGTCTTGCAGCGGGGTCGCGCAGCACCTGCCCCAAAAAAGCTGCCAGCATGAGCTGCTTAAGGCTGTCGCGCAGCACGCCTTGCGAATCAAATGTGCGCAAAATACCGGGCAGCGTATCTACCCGGTGGTGCTGGTAATAAAATTCCATGTCCTGGGCGTAAAAGGGCAGCCCTTTTGAAATGGCCAGGGCGACACATTGGCGCGGTGCAGCAACAGTCAGGCAGGCCAAGGCCATTGCCAAAAGCAGCACGGCGCCCGCCCTACGGGTAAAACAAAGTATTTTCATGGTATGTTGTGTGGTTAATCAAAGTCGGCAAGCAGGGCATCAAGCCCCAGGCCACTGGGTGAATGTTCGCGCAGGCGGGTTTGCAGGCGCACACAGGCTTCAAGAAGGTGCGGCGAAGAAACCCCGTTGCGTATGGAGCTGTGGGCTTCAAGAAAGGCCGCCAGATTGTCGCAGACCTTTATAAGCTGACCGTCCTTGGGGTCAAGTGCATCACAGTTGCAGGCCGCAAGAGCCTGAAAGCTTTCAACCGCGCGCACAACGCCATTTTCACGCACACATTCCTGAAATTCAGATCCCACGTTTGCGCCCAGGTAATATTCAATGCGCTCTACCAGCGAGGTAAAGCCCTCGCCTTTCAGGGGGCCAAAAACCCGGCGTTCCAGCTCTTTATCTTCGTATTCCTTGATGATTTTTGGCAGGTCTGAAATGGATTGCTTGACCGGAGAAATAATGTCGCGGGTGAGCACTTCGGGCAGATCGTGGAACAGCCCACAGAAAAAGTTGTTGTTGGCGCGTGCGGGGCAGGCATCAACCGCAAGACTGAAAAAATAGGCATAGCTTGCCACAATAAACATGTGCCCCAGCACAGATGTGGCGGGAATACGGGGGGCTTGCGTCCACCGAACCTGAAAACGCAGCTGCCCGCACAGGTTAGCCAGGCGCGACAGGGCGGTTCCGGGCGTGCGCATGCGGTCAAGGCCGAGCAGATCGGTAAAAGTGTCGAGCCGGTCAGGAAAAGACTGGCCTATGTCCCCCATTTCGTCGTCAAAGGGCGCATTGAGCGGCTCAATGAGCTTAAATTCCCACTGCGAGGCAAACAGGTGGGCAGCGGTAAGTATGCGCCGCGCGGGTGTGTCGTCATCGGGGCTGGCGTGCCACTGGCGCATGCGATCCCAAAACGGGCCCAGCGGGGCAAGTGCTGGCTCGAGCTTGTCGAGCACGTGCTGGGTAAGCTGCCGGAACTGTTCTGGGTTTTCTTTGATTTTATAGTAGATGGGGGGCTTAACATCGGTGATGATGAGCCGGTAAAAATAGTCGAACAGCCCGCCTTCGATCACTTCCGTGGCCAGCTCCACGCGCTCTGCATCTGACAGGTGGCGTGAATTTTCGTGCCACAGCACGCAGGCCAGCAGCATTTTGTGCGCCTGCTTGTCAGTTTCAAGCAGTTCTACCGGGCGCAGCTTGTCATTCCAGCGCAGCAGATACGCGCCAGAAAAGATCAGCTGAAGCAGGTTTTTGCGAATTACGGGCATTATGTCCCTCCCAGAAAAATGGCAACGCAAAAAACAGTTTGCACTATAGAGGGGGATGGGGTAAAGCTCAAGAGCTTCAACGCCGTTACCGGGAAAGTGTCGCGCGTGCTTATTGCACGCATGGCGTCGCGCCCAATTTTTTTGGATGTGCGGTTGCCCCCTGCAACCTGCCATGTTCCTGTTGCGGTGTAGCGCCGAAATGGCCAGTTTTTCATCCCATGTGGGGTGAAAGCTTGACAGCCTTTGGCGTTTATAGTATTGAGGCTGCCTTTACTGCGATATTGTCGTCATCCCCGTTCGACGGCACATCGCGCAATGGATCTTTTTGCTGCCTTGATGGCCGCTGATATTTGCAGATGTGAGGAGTCACTCCGATGAAGACGTTCAGCCCCACCCCCAAAGACATCAACCGTGAATGGTTCGTGGTTGACGCTCAGGATCAGGTGCTCGGCCGTCTGGCCAGCCAGATCGCCCACCGCCTGCGCGGCAAGCACAAGCCCGAATTCGCTCCCCATATGGATAATGGTGACTTTATCGTGGTTGTGAACTGCGAGAAGATTAAAGTTACCGGCAAGAAATTGACCGACAAAAAGTACTACCGGCATTCTGGCTGGGTGGGCGGCCTCAAGACCACCCAACTCGGCGATATGCTGGCTGACAAGCCCGCCCGCGTGCTTACCGCTGCGGTGCGTGGCATGCTGCCCAAGAATCGTCTGGGCCGCGCCATGCTGAAGAAACTGAAGATTTACGCCGGGTCCGAACATCCGCATACGGCCCAGAATCCCCAGCCGCTGACGCTGCCGCATTAAGGAGTAAAGAGCCATGAGCGAGAAATTTGAATACGGCACCGGCCGCCGCAAGACCGCAACGGCCCGTACCCGCATTTACGCCGGTTCCGGCGGCATCACGGTTAACGGTCGCTCCTTTGAGGATTATTTTCCTCGTAAGACCCTGCAAATGATCATTCGTCAGCCCCTGGTTCTTGCCAAGCTGGCCGACAAATTTGACATTCGCATTAACGTTGCCGGTGGCGGTGTTACTGGCCAGGCCGAAGCCGTGCGCCACGGTATTTCCCGTGCGCTGCTGCTGGTTGATCCGGCTCTGCGCCCCATTCTTAAAAAAGCTGGCTTCCTTACCCGCGACGCCCGCAAGAAAGAACGTAAAAAGTACGGTCTGCGCGCTGCCCGCGCCCGGTACCAGTACTCCAAGCGTTAATATGCCTTTACGGAAGCCCTCTCTTGGGAGGGCTTCTTTTTTTTGGGCGGGTCGCATGTCGGCCCGCTTTTTTTTGGTGGAGTTTCCGAGCAGTCTTGTATGAAATGTGCTGCCACTTGCCCTGGCCGCACATGGCATGGCAAAACAGCCAGGGCCAAACTGCTTTGGTCAAAGCCATGCCACTGGGGTTGTTATGAAAGACAATGATTCTGCGCATCCGGCAAGGCCGAACCATGATCTGCCTGTGCTCGATTATGCCTATACCCATGAGCAAACGCAGGCCACAACGGGCTATTTTTCGTGCGTTCCGCCCCAGAGCCTGAGCTTTGAGCAGGCGCTGGCCCGGCTTGAGGCCGCGCCCATGGATGATTTTTTGCACCTGCATCTGCTGCGTCAGCTTGCAGCTATGCCGCAGAGCGAGCTGCGCGCCCTAGCCGCAGCCAGCTACGATTCAGGCAACGATACTTTTACGCGCCCGGTACTGGCCGCATTGCTGGCAGAATCTGTGCTGCTTGGCAGCGATCTGCCTTATGGTGACGGCGTGCATACGGTTTTTCCGTCAGATGCCGCAACGCGCCTTGCAGCATACAGCCCCGCCGTTTACCTGCGTGCAGCCAGCCTGCCAGATCACGCCACGGCGGCAGCCTGGAGTGCACTTTTTCGCGCAAATATTTGCGACCACCACACACTGCCGCGCCCGGACGAAACAGGTATAGCCCCGCTTTTCAGCGCCGATGCCATCAATGCCGCAGCCCATCGCATGGCTGCCCATGCAGACGCGCTGGCGCTGCAGCATGCCAGGCTCAGAGCAGAAGATTGGGAACCCTGGCAGCGCCCGCCAGCGCAGGAAACCTATTTGCGTGCCCTTGATGCCCTGATGGAAAACGGCGTTGTGGACGGCCCGGAAATGCGCCACGAGGCCTCGCTTTCGCCCATTGCCCTTTTGCGGGGCTGGCAGGTGGATATAGCCGTTAACTGTGGCTCTGTGCGTCATACGCTCAAGGGCAAGGCCACGGCCTACGGGCGCGGGCTATCGCTTGCAGGGACAAGGGCATCGTACGCCATGGAGATTGTGGAGCGCGCCAGCACCTATGTGAGCGTGGGCCCGGCTGAAAGTGCGCCTGGCAGCGTGGGCATGATCTTGAACCGCAAGGCAGATCTGCCCCTCACTCTGGCCCGGTATTCCGAGCTGATGGAGCAGGGCAGGGCGGCACTTGATCCCAACCTGTTGCCTCTTGAGGCCCCGTATCAGGATGCGCCCCTGCACTGGCTGCCCGCCAGCGATACGGCTGGTGCGGCCGTGCTTGTTCCGGCACAGGCGGTGTTTCTTTTTTGCAATCTTGACGAGCAGGCCCTGTTTTTGGCTGGCGGTTCAACGGGGCTGGCCTCGGGCAACATTATGGATGAAGCCGTTGTCGCGGCCCTGACAGAAATTGCCGAGCGCGATGCCGAGGCAACCACGCCCTACAGCCGTACGCGCTGCTTTACGCTACGCAGCCACGACAAAATGGTGCAGTCGCTGCTTGATGACTATGCCGCCTGCGGCATCCGCGTGCAGTTTCAGGATCTGACCACCGAGCTTGGGCTACCCGTGTACCAGTGCTTTGTTACCGGGCGCGATGGCCGGGTTGCGCGGGCCACGGGCGCAAACCTGTGCGGGGCGCGTGCCGCGCTTGCTGCGCTTACCGAAACTCCCTGGCCTTATTCAACCTCGCAAACAAAGCCCCCGGTTCCCTCTGCTTCGGGACTAGCCGGATTGCCCATTCGTGTGTTAGAGGACTTGCCGGATTACAGCCTGCCCTCCCCCCGCGCCAATCGCCGCCTGCTTGAGGCGGTGCTGGCAGCGCACGGCAGAAGTCCTCTTTATGTGGATTTGACCAGAAAGGATTTTGATATTCCTGTGGTCAGAGCCATTGTTCCCGGCTTGGCCCTGACGGCAGAGTGGGACAGATTTTCAAGGCCAGACGCGCGCCTTTTTGCGCGTTATGCTTCGTGTTGTCTATGAGTTGCTGAAAGGCCAGCTAATTACAATTGCAGGCTGAAGGCTTCTCGGCTATACTAGGGAGTGACCGGCCATATGTAGAAAGGCCGCTCTGAACGCACAACCTTTGGAGGGTTAGGATGAAACTGGGTAAATTTCTTGCCGCGCTGGCTGGTCTGGCGCTGACCTTCGGCGTTGCCGGGCAGGCGCTTGCTGCTGATGCCGGCCCCATCAAAATCGGTGTGTACCTTCCCCTGACCGGGCAGAACGCCTTTGGCGGCCAGCTCGAACTTGAGGGCGTGCGTCTCGCCCATAAGGAAATGCCCAAGGTGCTTGACCGCCCCGTAGAACTGGTGGTGGTTGACAACAAGTCTGACAAGGTCGAGTCGGCCAACGCCGTCAAGCGCCTTATCGAACGCGACAAAGTCGTGTCCCTGATCGGTACCTACGGTTCTTCGCTGGCCATGGCTGGCGCTGAAGTGGCCGAAAAGGCCGCCGTGCCCGGCGTGGGCACTTCCTGCACCAACCCCCTCGTGACCCAGGGCAAGAAGTACTACTTCCGCGCCTGCTTCATCGACCCCTACCAGGGTGCCGCTGCCGCTACCTATGCCTATGAGACCCTTGGCCTTCGCAAGGCTGCCGTGCTCATGGACATGACCAGCGACTACGCTGTGGGCCTCTCCAGCTTCTTTACCCGCGATTTCAAGAAGCTTGGTGGCGAGATTGTTTCTACCCTCAAGTACAGCACCGGCGACCAGGACTTCACCGCCCAGCTGACCGAACTGATCGCCAAAAAGCCTGACGTCGTCTTCATGCCCGCGTACTTTGCCGAAGGCGCCATCATCATGAAGCAGGCCCGCGAACTGGGCGCCAAGTTCCGCCTTATGGGCGCCGACGCCATGGACAACCCCGACACACTCAAGCTGGGTGGCAAGGCTGCCGAAGGCTTCCTGCACACCACCTTCCCCTACGACCCGGCCATGCCCAACATGAGCCCCGCCGCCAAGCGTTTCACCGAAGCCTGGAAGGCCGCCTATCCTGACAAGGAAACCAACGTTAACGGTGCTCTTGGTTACAACACCTACTTCCTGATCCTCGACGCCATCAAGCGTGCCAATTCCTCTGATCCCAAGGCTATTGCCAAGGCTTTGGCGGAAACCAAGGATCTGCCCACCGCTCTGGGCCTGCTGACCATCAATAAGACTCATGATGCTGAAATGCCCGTGGGCATCATTGAATACAAAGATGGCAAGCGCGTTTACGTGGGCGAAGTGACCCCCAAATAAGTTTGCATCTGATCAGCCCCGCAGCGTTATTCGCTGCGGGGCACTTTTTTCATTTTTTTGCCGCTGTTCGGGCGGAGGGGGCCTGCGTGGCCTTTTGTCCGTTGCGAGGCGCTGAGGTGGCCCATGAGCCTTGACATGTTTTTGCAGCACTGTTTCAACGCCCTGACCCTGGGGTCGCTGTATGCGCTTATTGCTATCGGCTACACCATGGTTTACGGCATTTTGCGCCTGATCAACTTCGCCCACGGCGATATTTTGATGCTGGGCGCGTATTTTGTATTTTTTGGCACGTTCGCCTTTGGCTGGCCCTGGGGTGTTGCCGCTGTAGTCGCCGTTATGGGTGCCAGTGCCCTGGGTATTCTTGTAGAAAGAGTCGCCTATCGGCCTTTGCGCGATGCCCCCCGCATCTCGGCGCTTATCAGCGCCATTGCGGTATCATTTTTTATTGAAAGCCTTGCCGTGGTTATCTTTACCGGCCAGCCTCGCCCCGTGTTGCAGCCTGAATGGCTGGTTTCCGAATGGCAGCTTGGCGGCATACGCATTTTGCCCCTCACGGCCTTTGTGCCCGCTATGACCATTGTGCTTGTGGGTATCCTTTTGTATGTGGTCTACCGCACCAAGCCCGGCCTTGCCATGCGCGCCATTTCAAAAGACATTGAAACAACACGTCTTTTGGGTGTTCGGGTAGACAACATTATTGCCCTTACCTTTGGTATTGGCTCTGCCTTGGCAGCGGCATCGGGCATTATGTGGGCCTTGCGCTACCCGCAGGTGCACCCCTACATGGGTATCATGCCCGGCCTTAAGGCCTTTATTGCCGCCGTGTTTGGCGGTATCGGCTCCATTCAGGGTGCTGTTATCGGCGGCGTTGCCCTGGGCTTTGTGGAAATTATGACCGTGGCCTTCATGCCTGAGCTTTCTGGTTACCGTGACGCCTTTGCCTTTGTGCTGCTGGTGCTCGTGTTGCTGTTCAAGCCCACGGGTCTGCTTGGCGAGCGAATGGAGGAGAAAATCTAATGCGCCTGAACAGAAGCACACTTCTGAGCATCATGGTCATGCTGCTGTTTGGCCTTGTGCTCTCCCAGGCAGAAAGTTTTCTCGGCGATTACCAGATTTACATCGCCAAGCTCATTTTCATCAACGCCATTCTCGCGCTTTCACTCAATCTCATCTACGGGTTCACAGGCCTGTTTTCTCTTGGGCATGCGGGTTTTATCGCCATTGGCGCGTATGTATCGGCCCTGTGCATTCTGACACCAGAGCAAAAAGAGATGATGTGGATTCTTGAGCCCATCATCTGGCCTTTTTCTGAGCTGTTTACACCTTTTTGGGTTTCTGCGCTGGCAGGCGGGCTGGTGGCCACCATCTTTGCCTTTATTATCGCCGTGCCTGTGTTGCGGCTTGGTGACGACTATCTTGGTATTGCCACCCTTGGCTTTGCTGAAATTATCCGCGTTATCATCGTTAACGCCACCTCGGTGACCAACGGTTCACTGGGCATCAAGGGTATTCCCGGCCACGCTAGCCTGCTTTCGTGCTATATATGGACGCTCTTTACGCTCATAGTGCTGTGGCGACTCTTGTTCAGCAACTATGGCAACGTGCTGCGCTGCATACGAGATAACGAAATCGCTGCCAGGGTCATGGGCATCAACGTGTTTCGCTACAAGGTGCTTTCGTTCTGCATTGGCGCTTTCTTTGCTGGTGTGGGCGGAGCGCTGCTGGGGTCGCACCTTTCTACCATCGACCCCAAGATGTTCAACTTCCTGCTGACCTTCAACGTGCTGATGTTCGTTGTGGCTGGCGGTCTTGGTTCGTTGTCGGGCAGCCTGCTGGGGGCCACGGTCATCACCATTCTGCTTGAGTGGCTGCGAGCCATCGAAGAACCCATGGATCTGGGATTTGTTGAAATTCCCGGTATCCCCGGCATGCGCATGGTGGTGTTTTCGCTGGTGCTGCTGGCCATTATTCTTTACCGGCGTGAGGGCATCATGGGAACCAGGGAAATAACCTGGAAGACTATTGGCGCGTTCTTGAGGAGGAGCAAGGCATGAGCGAGTTTATTCTGCCCAAGGCTCCCAATTACGAGGGTGCGCTGCTGCTTGCCAAGGACGTGACCATGCGTTTTGGCGGCGTTACTGCCGTGAGCGATCTTTCCATAGCCCTGCCCAAGGG
>SAAX01000132.1 GCA_009929215.1 Deltaproteobacteria bacterium
GGCATGCGCAACGTACCGGCTGTCAAATCCTGCACATAAAAAGGCGCGCCACCGATACCGCCCCAGCCAACGGTTGTTCCATCTGCGAGCGTTGCCCACGTTGCTGTGGTCATGGCCTGCCACTGCGCTTCGGTTTTACAGAGCAGTTGTCCGTCCGTAGTCTGCAGATATGCCCATATTTGCGGGTACAGCGTAGCCGCGTTGGAGATTAAGCCACCCTGTGCAGGCTGCATGCCACTTTTCAAGGTCGGATGCCGAAAATAGTAAAATTCGCCAACTTCATACTTTGAGGTGGCCACAACCGTGAGTTTCCCGGCGGCATCAATTTTGAGCGTTACACCGTCAGGGCGACTGATGCCGTTGACCAGTGTCGTTGCAATGCCGGGAAGCTGGTTTTTTGCCAGCTGCACAATGGCCTTCGTCAGCTGCGTGAGGTCGCCGTTATCAGGAACAAGCCCAGCGGCTATGATTGCATTTACAATTTCGCGCTGGTCGTATTCCACGGCTTCGGCTGGTACGGGGCTGCCCTTTGTTTTGGTTACAGCGTTGCCAGTGACGTAAGGGGCATTAGGATCCGCACTGCCAGACGGTGCGTTATATTTCATTTTCTCCGCTCCGATAGTCGAAGGTTAAAACCGTGTGGGCCAGCCGATCGCGGCGCATGAGGCATTCCAAGCTTGTGGCCTCGCTCCAGTCAGTCAGTCGTTCCGGGCAAAGCGATTCGCCGCAGCGGAACAGCAGCAGGCGATCACCGTGCACAATTACATTCCACCAGTAGCGCACATTAGGATCAGCCAGATAGCCAAATTCCTTGTGTTGTTGGGCTTCTGCTTCGGTCAGATTTGACGGGTCACTGCACTCATGGATGCCGCAGATAAATGGCCAGTGCTCCTCTATGGTCACGGTGTAGCCCAGACTGTCAGCAACCTCGGACCAGTAGGCCAGATCCTGCCGCCCGGTGTCGCGCAGCTTGGCCAGAACGGCACTGCGGCGTTCCTGCAATGTTGTGCCAGCTGGCAGGCAGGCATCTGGAAGGCCCAACACTCGCTCCCAATCTTCAAGGCCGTTTATGGTCGTAAGGGGATTGACCTCATCCAGCAGGGTGCTTGCCGTGGCATCTATGCGGGCTAGCTCGTCGGCGCTGGCCTGCAGCAGCAAACCAAGACGCGAGCCGGGTTCGCGCGACCACGCCACGCCCTGCGGCAACAGCGCTACCAGGGCATCAAGATAATCCTCTGAATTATGTGTTTTCAGGGCGCTCATGCGGCACCGCCTACGGGATAGGGCGTCACCGTACCGTCACTGGCCACAAATTCGACTGTGTGGAGCATGGGCAGCACACCGGCATCGGCCACAATATCCGCCGTGGGCAAAATGAGCGTGTGGTCAAGCTCGCTGGCCGTGAGGCTAACTGCCTCGCGGATGTGCGAGAGGTACAGCGTTGCGCTGGGTTCGGCCTCACGTGCCCACAAGTCGGCCAGTTCCTGAACCACGGCGGCGCGCATGATCGTGGTGTCAGGCGTGATTTTGAGGCGCACGGTGTTTTCCAGCGGAGTGGGTGCAAACACGTCCACGCCTTCCATTGCCGCCGGGCGCACTGTCTCCACAAATGCCGCTACACGGTCAACCACCGTTTGCGTGGGTATGGGGCCTGTTGTGGCGTTGTCGGTCACAAAACATAGGCCCACGGTGCCCGGCCCCATCATGAGCGGGTAACACCATGCGCGGGTTACGCCGCTGATACTTTTGGCCCAAGTGATATAGTCCGCAGCGCTGCCCCCGCGCGGGGGAGTGCGCAGCCGCACCAAAACGCGGGCGCGCAGGCTGTCGTCCGTCTCCACGTCCGCACCGCCAGAAAGGCCGGCGGCATTGCTGTCTGCCTTGACCGTGCACGTGGACAAAACACCAGATACCGGCGCAACCAGCGACAATTCCGTGCCAGCCGCGCAATTGCCCGCCGCGCCAGCAACCACGGCAGTGATAGCCGCCACCGCCTGCCCGCTGGCAATCGTGGC
This sequence comes from Deltaproteobacteria bacterium, assembly GCA_009929215.1. Taxonomy (GTDB): domain Bacteria; phylum Desulfobacterota; class Desulfovibrionia; order Desulfovibrionales; family Desulfovibrionaceae; genus Desulfovibrio. Next base: position 2,016 of record SAAX01000132.1, read on the forward strand.
GTCTGCATCAAGGCTGTACTGCTGCTGTGTTGCATTGTTTATGAGCAGGGTTCCGGCGGGCACAATGGCCCCATTGTTGCCGGACAATACGACAGACCCCACGGCGCTGGATGCATCCAGCCGTGTAATGTTCCACACGGCGGCCCACCGCTCCATAAATTCGGCCTCGGCGGTGTCGACAAAAACCTGCGGAAAGAGCCACGCAAAAAAGCCGTACATGCCATGGCACGCCCCCGCCCAAACTTTGGCCAGCACGGCCAGTACAGATCGGGTTAGGATGGTGCCACCGTCAAGCAGACGCGCCGAAATATCGCCGCTTATGCGGATCACCAGCGTTTTTATGGTCGGGCGTTCCCAGCTCATGCCGCCTCCTAGGCTACCGTGCCCAGGCTCACAGTAGTGGGCCGGGCGGTTGTGTAATCGTACTCAAATACCCAAGCGCTATCGGCAGTGTCCTGCCCGGCCTGCGCCACAGATACGCTGATGCCTATATGCCGCGTTTCAACCCGCACTGCGGCTGCAGAAACTGAAACCACGTAGCCAAGCGCCTTGAGCCAAGCCAAGGACTCCTCGGCGTATTGCTGCGCACGCACAATCACGGCTGGCAGATCCTTTTCGCGCCACAGCAGCCACAGGCGTGAGCCAATAGGGCCGCTGGTGTCGCCATCCTCGCGGATGGCATCGCCCCACCAGCCCCGGCGATCTTTTTCCGCCTCTCGAGAGAAAGAGTACGTCCCGTGGGATTCTGGAACGTGGGGATCACGTAGACCATTTTCGGTGAGTGTTTCCTGATCTTGTCCTCAAGATCCTCCGGAACCATTCCGTCCTCGTCCATCTCGACGCTGACGCACCTCGCCTGGAACATCTCAAATATTTCCACGCAGTGAACAAACGTGGGTGATTCCACAAGGATTACATCCCCGGGATCGATGAAGAGCTGGCAGAGGAGATTCATTCCCTCAAGACCTCCGCTGGTGACAAGAATGTTGTCCACATCAGCCCGGACTCCCTTCGGTG
>SAAX01000072.1 GCA_009929215.1 Deltaproteobacteria bacterium
GGCCCGAACCCGCCATTGCGCCTGTGCCAACCCTGTTTCGCCTGCCATACGGGCGCTGTAATGATCAGGCCCTGCAAGCACTGGCCAACCTTGGCATGCAGGTAGTGCAGTGGGATGTGGTGGCAGAATCGGGCGCAGACAATACCAAACTGGAACACGCCCGCCACGAGGCCCATCTGGTTGCCTCGCAGGTGCGGCCCGGCTCCATTTTGCTGTTCCATGCCAATCTTGTTCCCAAGGGGTCGGCCCAGCTGCTGCGCGAAACCGTGGCCGAGCTGCGCGCCAAGGGCTACAGCTTTGTTACCACAAGCACCCTGTTGGGCTTGGGCAAGCCGCAGCGCACCATGAACGGGTATTTTACCTCACCCGGCGACAACAAGGCGCTGGACAGCCAGTTTGGCGTTGACGGCACAGGGCGGCATACGCCCTTTAACGGCAACTAGCCGGCAGCCAACAACCTTACGTAAGGAAGCCCCTCGTGAAGCAATACCTTTTTTTTGACCTCGACGGCACGGTTACCGATTCCAAGACAGGCATCATCCGCTCTGTACAGCACGCATTGGCGCACTTTAACGTAAGCCGCGCAGACAATGACCTGCTGCACTTTATTGGCCCGCCTCTGCGCGATTCGTTTGGCAAGATATTTGACGGCGACACCACCAAGGCAGAACTTGCCGTGCAGAAATACCGTGAATATTATTCGGTTACAGGTATTTTTGAAAATGCCCTGTACGACGGCATTGGCGACCTGCTGACAGACCTGCGTAGCGCAGGCCGTGTGCTTTCGCTGGCAACCTCAAAGCCGGAACCCTTTGCCCTGCGTATTTTGGAACACTTTGGCATTGCCGATCTTTTTGACCATGTGGCGGGCGCAGAGCTTAACGGCCCGCGCAACAGCAAGTCGTCTGTGTTGCGGCACGCCTGCGGCCTTTGCGGTGTTGAGGATATGCAGCAATGCCTGATGGTGGGCGACAGAAAGTACGATGTGCTGGGCGCGCATGCCGTGGGCATGCCCTGCGCCGGTGTTCTGTACGGTTACGGTTCGCGCCACGAGCTGGAAGAAGCCGGGGCGGAATGCCTGTGCGATGATGTGCCCGCTTTGCGGCGCATGCTGCTGGTCTGAACCAGAGCCCCCAATCAAAAATTTGAGTCAACCGCACACGCGCAAACGCGCATACACGGGCTGGCCATGAAGTAAAAAAGCTCCCCGCGTTTGCGGGGAGCTTTTTAATGCTGTGTGGTCGCTGGCAGGGCGCTAGCCCAACCCGGTCAGGCGCACGGGCCTAGCCCAGATCCCAGTCCAGCCCAAAGGTATCGTGCAGAATGCGCACGGCAAGTTCAACGTATTTTTCCTGAATCAGAATGGTGATCTTGATTTCAGAGGTGCTGATCATGAGGATATTGATGCCTTCCTGGGTCAGGGCGGCAAAGGCGCGCGCAGCAACGCCAGAGTGGTTGCGCATGCCCACGCCGATGGCCGAAACCTTGGCCACGCTTACGTCGTGCAGCACTTCGCGGGCGCCGGTCTTTTTGGCCACTTCTTCCATCATCTCCAAGGTCTGCTTGAGCTCCTTGCGCGAGACGGTGAAGGTCATGTCGGTATGGCCGTCCTGGCTGGTATTCTGCACGATCATGTCGACCAGAATGCCTTTTTCGGAAAGGGGGCCAAAAACCGCCGCAGCCGTGCCCGGTACGTCGGGAAGGTCGCGCAGGGTCACGCGGGCCTGGTCTTTGTCATAGGCAATGCCGGAAACGAGTACGGCTTCCATGGTGGAGTCCTCCTGGGTGACAAGCGTGCCGGGATCATCGCTGAACGTAGAGCGCACGCGCACGGGAACCTTGTATTTTTTGGCAAATTCTACAGAGCGTATGTGCAGTACCTTGGCCCCCATGCTTGCCATTTCAAGCATTTCTTCATAGGCAACGCGGTCCATTTTGCGGGCCGTGGAGCAGATGTTGGGGTCGGTGGTGTAGACGCCGTCAACGTCGGTATAAATGTCGCATTCCACAGAGCCCAGCGACGCAGCCAAGGCCACCGCAGAGGTGTCCGAGCCGCCACGGCCAAGGGTGGTGATGCGTCCGTCTTCGGTGCAACCCTGAAAGCCCGCCACCACAAGAACGTCATATTCCTTGAGGTATTTGCGCAGCGAGTTGCTGTCGATAGAGCGGATGCGCGCACGACCAAAGTCGTTGTCTGTGGTAATGGGAATCTGCCAGCCGAGCAGCGAGCGGGCGCGAATACCCGCATCTTTCAGCAGCATGGTGAACAGGCTGATGGAAACCTGCTCGCCAGTGGAAACGAGAGAATCGACTTCTGCGCGGTCGGGCGTAGAAGACCATTCGTCAGCAAGGGCAAGCAGCTTGTTGGTGTCACCAGCCCGCGCCGAAAGCACCGCAATGACCTTATACCCCTGGGCAAGGCCTGCCAGCACTTTTTCACGCACCTGCTTCATGCACTCCAGCTTGGCAACGGAAGTGCCGCCAAATTTCTGGACCAAAATTTTCATGCCTGTATCCATTGTCCTCAATCCTTGATGGGTACAACAGGTCAGCCCGCGCCCACGCTTAACCGTGGGCAGAACTGTCCACAGGCCAAAATTGGCGCAGGTGGCGCAAAAGCCCGTCGGCAACGGGGCCGTGAGCTTGCAGCGTCAGTAGGCGACTTTCTTCGCACGGTTGCAAGGATATGTCCAGATAATCTTGCGGCATTTCCGCCGCTGGCAGGTATTCAGACCATTCAAGAATGGAAAAAATTTGTGGCTTGTCGAGCCCCTCGGCAATTTCGTCGGGCAGGCTGCCGGGGCTGCGGTACAGGTCGCAGTGCATGACAGGCGGGGTGGTGGGGTAGTAGTTGCACAGCGTAAACGAGGGGCTGGCCACCTCGGCCTGATCACCGCCGGGCAGGGCCTCTACCAGCGCACGGGTGAGCGTGGTTTTGCCGCTGCCAAGGGGGCCGTGCAGCAACAGGGCCGCAATGCCGCAACTGGTGATTGCCTGAGCCAGCAGGCGGCCAAAACGCTCGGTTTCAGAAAGATCGTGCAGGGTTATCTGGGCCATGGCAATATGTCGTCCTTGGTGTCGCTGCTATGAACAGGGGGCGTGGTATGCAATGCGGATTGCCGTGCGCTGCACTCGCCAGTGTAGGCGCTCAGGGTATGGGGCAGGGCATCGGCCAGCGCAGAGGGGGTATTGCCCCTGAGTGGCCACTGCGCCGCAAGGCTTTTGCCCGCCAGCGCGTGCAGGGCCACGGCCTGGCCCGTAATCATATGGGCGGGCAGCAAAAGGTCTGTTGCGGTGCTGTTGTTGTGTTCCAGTGCGTTGCTGTGCGGTTGCGTCGCCGCAGTCTGCGTCCGCATTGCGGGCAGCATGCGCGCCATCAGGCCGCCGATGCAGCCAGCCAAAACATCACCAGAGCCCCCCACCGCAAGCTGCGGCACATCATAGGGGCAGAGCAGGGTGGGGGCTTGCGCTTGCCCCACAAGGCTTGCCGCTCCTTTAAGTACAACAACGCCACGGCACAGGCCGCACAGCCGGGCCAGCGAGCCCTGCCTGTCAGCCTGAATTTCTGCCGCTGCACAGCCCAGCAGGGCCGCAGCCTCGCCGGGATGCGGGGTAAGAACATCGTGCTCGCTTAGGCGCTCAAGTAGTTCTGGCCGTGCGGCAAGCAGCACCAGCGCATCGGCATCAAAGACCGTTGGCGGTCTGTGCGGCAGACGCAGCAGAGCATCCATAAAGTCTGCCGCATCACTCCCCCGGCCCATGCCGGGGCCAACCACCAGGGCGGCACAGCGGGCAAGCAGTTCGACAAGGGATTCTGGCAAGACGGCAGGCCACTGGCGCTCGGCCTCGCCCAGCGGCAGGGTCATGATTTCAGGCCAGTTATTCTTGATATCTGCAATGCCAGCCCCCGGCGCGGCAGCGGTTACAAGTCCCGCCCCGGCTCGTAGAACGGCGCGGGCTGCAAGGTGGGCTGCTCCGCCAAGACCGGGTGCGCCCCCAAGCACCAGTACATGGCCGTAGGAGTTTTTGAATCCGTCGGGCAGAATCTGGGCCAGCGGGCTTATGCTGCGGCCATCAAGGGCGTAAAAGGAGCAGGGGGCCTTGCGCTGCGCCGCCAGCGGAATGCCAATGGCCCGCACATGCAGAGCACCTGTCCAGGCGCGGGCGTGGGGCAGCACCAGACCGGGCTTGGCGGCAGCAAAGCTCACAGTGGCGGTGGCCCGTATGGCCTCTGGCATGGCAAGGCCCGTGCGGCCATCGAGGCCAGAGGGAATGTCGAGCGCCAGCACAAAAGGCTGATTGGGCAGGGCATTGACCGTGCGCACCAGTTCCAGGGCATCGGGGCGCAGCGTACCGCTAAAACCTGTTCCCAGCAGGCCATCAATTATAATATGGGGCAGGGCCGCCCCCCGAAAAACAGCCGGGCGGCAGCGTTCAAATGCAACCCCCGCAGCCCGCGCAATGCGCACGTGTCTGCCACAGGCTCCCTTGCACGCAGACAGGGGGCGCGTGTGCAGCACAAGCGGTTCTGCGCCAGCATCCAGCAGATGCCGCGCAAGGCAGGCCGCATCGCCGCCGTTGTTGCCGCTGCCCATGAGCAGCCATATACGCAAGCCCGCAAGCTCTGGCCGATACACCTGCAAAACATCAAGCGCCGCACGGGCGGCGTTTTCCATCAGCAGTTCTTCAGGCAGGCCAAGGGCCAGAGCCCCTGCATCCCACTGGCGCATTTCTTCCGGCAGGGGCAGGGGCGAAAAAAGATCGTAAAAAAGTCTTGGCATGGCTATGCCTCCAGCACTACAACTGCCACGGCGGCGTTGCGGTCGTGGCTTATGGAAATATGGGCCGTGCGCATGCCCATGGCTTCGGCGCGCTGGCGGGCTGCCCCGTGCAAAAGCAATCGTGGTTGCCCTGTGGGGCTACGCAGCACTTCTACATCCAGTAGTCCAATCCCCTGGCTAAAGCCAGTGCCAAGCGCCTTGACTGCTGCTTCTTTGGCGGCAAACCGGCCGGCAATGTAGGCAATGGGATTCTTCGACAGGTTTTTTTGCTCCTCATCTGTAAGGATTTTTTGCAATAAGCGTTCGCCAAACCTGTCATAACTGGCTTTTATGCGTGCCAGTTCCGCAATGTCCGTTCCAAGGCCAATGATCATACAGTTGTCCACCAGGCGCAGTGCGGGCGCGGCGCACTGCAAGTTGGGCTGTTGCCCATTAAAAAAAAATAGAGTATTTGGTCGCTTTCAACCTAAACTATTCTGACCCGTTCCCCGCCGAAACGTCAAGGCGTTGGCCGTGGGAGCGAACGGAGAAACCTTGTTATGAAGTTGTGCATCATCGGAACAGGCTACGTTGGCCTCGTAAGTGCGGCATGCTTTGCTGAAATGGGCAATACCGTGACCTGCGTGGATGTTAATCCCGCTGTGGTCGAAAAGCTCAACGCCGGTTCCGTGCATATTTTTGAGCCGGGGCTTGAACCCATGGTGCGCCACAGCCGCGCCGATGGGCGCCTTACGTTTACCACACGTCTGGAAGAAGGCATTGCCGATGCCGACTGCGCCTTTATCTGCGTGGGCACGCCGCCCCAGCCCGATGGCTCGTGCGACCTGAGCTATGTGCGTCAGGTTGCCTGCGAGATTGGCCGTCACATGCAGAAAGACCTTGTGGTTGTGGACAAATCCACCGTGCCCGTGGGCACTGCCGACGAAGTGCGCGCTCTTATCGACAAGGAACTGGCCGCCCGTGGCGTTTCCTATCAGGTGGACGTTGTTTCCAACCCCGAGTTCCTCAAGGAAGGCGACGCCATCTCTGACTTCATGAAGCCCGACCGCGTTGTGCTTGGTACGGATTCGGAACGCGCCGCTTCGCTGATGCGCGAACTGTATTCGCCCTTTGCCCGCACCCGCGACAAAATCATTGTCATGGGCGTGCGTAGCGCAGAAATGACCAAGTACGCGGCCAATTGCATGCTGGCAACCAAGATTTCGTTTATCAACGAAATCGCCACCATCTGCGAAAAAGTTGGCGCTGACGTGCGCGACGTGCGCACCGGCATTGGTTCCGACACGCGCATTGGCTACCAGTTTATTTACCCCGGCGTGGGTTACGGCGGTTCGTGCTTTCCCAAGGACGTCAAGGCGCTTATCCACACTGCCGAAAAGGCTGGCGTGGTGCCCAAGCTGCTCAACGCCGTGGAAGACGTCAACGCCCGCCAGAAAAAGCACATGGCTGGCCGCATCAAGGAATACTTTGCTCCCCAGGGCGGCGTGAAGGGCAAAACACTTGCGCTGTGGGGGCTGGCCTTCAAGGCCAATACCGACGATATGCGCGAAGCCGCTTCCATCAGCATTGTCAACGAGCTTACCGCTGCGGGCATGAAGGTTCGCGCTTTTGACCCCGTTGCCGCTGAAAATGCTCACGAAATCTTCAAGGACAACCCCCTGGTTGAAATTGTGGACAGCCAGTACGGCGCTTGCGAAGGCGCTCAGGGTCTGCTGGTAGTGACGGAATGGAACCAGTTCCGCAACCCCGACTTTGACAAGATCAAAAGCCTGCTTACGGCCCCCCTGCTGTTTGACGGTCGCAACCTGTACTCGGCCAACGTCATGGCGCAGCGCGGTTTTGCATATTTCTGCATTGGCCGCCGCGCCGACTAGAGCCTGATAACACTATGGCCTTTTGCCCTCTGCCTGCGTCAGGAAGCCGTTTTATTCCGGTCGAGTACCGGGGAGTACACTCCCTTCATAAAAAGGATTTCTTCCTTGGCAGGGAACAAAATTTCTCCTAGTGTTAACAGCTCGTTGTAAAAAGTTCAGTTGATGATTTGAAATGATTGAAACCGCCCGTAGCGTCAGCTTCGGGCGGTTTTGTCATAAAAAAGGCTCTGTTCCTGGGAACAGAGCCTTTTGGCATTTATGGGCGGCAAAAGCCTACACGTTGAAGAGGAAGTGCATGACGTCGCCGTCGTTGACCACATATTCCTTGCCTTCCACGCGCAGCACGCCAGCGGCGCGGCAGGCGGCTTCGTTTTCGTGGCTCATGAAGTCATCGTAAGAGATAACTTCGGCCCGGATAAAGCCGCGTTCAAAGTCGGTGTGGATAACACCTGCGGCCAGCGGGGCCTTCCAGCCCTTGTGGATTGTCCAGGCTCGCACTTCTTCCACACCTACCGTAAAGTAGCTGTACAGGCCAAGTGTGGCGTAGCCGGTATGGATGATGCGCAAAAGACCGCTTTCGTCAATGCCGTACGAAGCCAGCAGCTCGGCCTGTTCATCTTCGGGCAGGCCTTGCAGTTCTTCTTCAAGCTTGGCGCAAATGCGGGCAAAGCCCGACTGGCGTTCCTGCGCAAAGGCCTCGAGCGTGGCAGAAAAATTGTTGCCGTCAGCAACGGCGGCTTCGTCCACGTTGGCGCAGTAGATCACGGGCTTGGCGGTCAGCAGCCCAAGCTCGCGCCAGGTGGTCAAAAACAGGTCGTTGTCGGGCAGGGCAAAGCCACGCGCGGGCTTGCCATCGTTGAGATGGGCCAGCAGGGTCTGCATGATATCGGCGGCGGCCTTGGCGTTTTTGTCAAACTTGCCAAGCTTCAGCAGCTTGTCCTGGCGTTTTTCAACGCTTTGCAGGTCGGCCAGCAGCAGTTCTGTTTCAATGGTGTCCACATCGCGCAGGGGGTCAACGCCGCCGTCCACGTGGGTGATGTTTTCGTCCTCAAAGCAGCGCACCACATGCACAATGGCCGCGCATTCGCGGATATTGCCCAAAAACTGGTTGCCGAGGCCTTCGCCCTTGCTGGCCCCGCGCACAAGACCGGCAATGTCGATAAAATCAACACTGGCGTAGATGGTCTTTTTGGGCTTGGCCTTGGCGGTCAGAGCGTCCACCCTTTTGTCGGGCACAGCCACGGTGGCCTTGTTGGGCTCGATGGTGCAAAAGGGATAGTTGGCGGCCTGAGCATTCTGGGCCTTGGTCAGGGCGTTGAACAGGGTGGATTTGCCTACGTTGGGCAGACCCACAATACCAATACTGAGCGACATGTTGTCTCCTTGCGGTACGCAAAAAGGCGTATAGCCCGCAGTGGGCGGCGTGCCCGCGCGGGTTTGGCCGCCAATATATTCAGCGGCCTGGGTTCAGGAATCAGCTACGGTTTGCCCTTGCGGGCAAGACAGAATTTGGGGAACCAGCGTTGCCACAAAGGCAACCCGCGCCGTCATTGCAGACAGGCGCGGGCATGTTATAGACGCAAAGCTCGTATGAGGCAAGAAGGCTACTGCAAGCGGGTGCTCACCGAGGGGGCGAGGCCGTCGCCAGCGCGTGGCTCGCGCACCAGAGGCCGCAGGTCGTCTGTAATGGGCACGGTGGCTGTGCCCATGGCCAGTACCTCGTTGCTGGTGGTGTGGATAAGCCGAATGCTGAAACGCACCTGCTCGCCCGTGGCAACGTATGTGCCCGCCAGCACAGCCTGACTTGTGCCGCTTGAGCTCGCAAGCTGGCGCACGTCGCGGGTAAGAATAAATTCGCCCTTCAGTTTGTCAAAGCGGATGTCGCGGCCCTTGCGCAGCTCCTGAAAGCGATAACCCTCGCTGATAAGCCAGCGGCTGATTTCTTCTGTCATCTGGCGGGCCAGGGGCGAGGCTTCGTCCAGATTATTGATATTGACCGGGGTTGTGCCCATTATCATGATGCGCGCGCGGGCCAGTGATTCGCGGTCTTTGCGGCTCATTTCAGAATTGTCGCCTGCAAAGCGCATCATCAGTTGCTCGTCCAGCTGTTTGGCAATGCTCACGGCTGCACGGGGCACGTTGCCAGCTGCCGCAGCAGTGAGCGGAAAAAGCAGGGCCGCAAGCACAAGAGTGGTTATAAAAAAGCGGTTCATGGCAGTCCTTAGCGCATGGTGCGCAAAAGCAGTTCAACGCCGTTGAGTTCCCTTTTGATGATGGAAAGGGTCTGGTCGTCGGCACAGATGGAAAGGGCCTGAAGGTAGCGCTGCCGCGCAAGTTCATAGCGGCCCTGCTCGCGAAACTGACGGGCCTGACCCAGATAGGCCAGGCTGTGTTCATTTGCTTCAGAAAGATAGTTGGCCCTGTCCTTGGCCTCGCGCTTGCCCTGGGCGTCAGACTGCCCGCTGTATGATGTCATGCTTTCGGCCAGCGCAACGGCAGGCAGTGCCGCCAGCGGCAGGGCAATGGAAGCTGCAAGGCAAAACGCGCAAATGTTGTTCAACGATTTTTTCATGGCAATTCCGGCATTACCGGCGTTGTTTGATTACAAGCGTGCCGCTGCTGATGCTGCTGGCAGGCGTATAGAGCGAAGTGGGGGCCGGTTTGGCGCTTGAGCTGTTCTCTGCTGTTTTTACCGGGGGCGGCGGCGCGTCGGCCTGGGCCATGCGCTGCACAATGGGCGTGTTGACAAGCACAAGCTGGCCCGTGCGCATCACAAGGCCATCGCTGGCGCGCACAAGGCGCGCGTTGATAAAGGTTGCGTCCTTGTCCACATAGTAGGTTCCCACAACCAGAGCGGCCCATTTTTGCCCGGTGGTGGAAACCATCTGGTTGGCCGCAAGGGCAATGTCGTCGCGCCCGCCCTGCACGTTGATGGCCCCGTTGAGCCTGTATTCACGCGTGGGAAAGCCCCGCTGGTTGAATTCGTAAAACAGCGATTCAGCCATAAGCCTGCCCATGGGCGAGCTTTGCGAGGTGTTATTCTGGTTCACAAACGCTGTGGGCATGGCCACAAAACCCTGAATGGCATCGTTGGGCATGGTGGCCAGCATTTGTTCGGCCAGTTCGCGGCTTTTGAGCTTTAACTCAACGGCATCGGTATAGCCGGGCGAAAGAGCCGACGGGCCGCTCTTGCTGCAACCGGCAAAAAGCGGCAGCAGCAGTGCGCAAAATATGAGAAGACGCGGCATAATTTGCATATAAACCCCGGTAATGTTCTGAACGCGGCCCGTGCGGTGCGGTCATTATGTGCGGGCAGCCTGGCTTGGCCTTGCCGCATTTGTCAGCAGCCCCAAAATGTGCGGGCTGTTCTTTATGGATACTTATCGTCGTAATGGCCGCAAACTTGAGTGCAGGGGGAAAAAACGTCTGCTCCCAGGCCTTGGCAAAAAACTTTGCAAGACACGTTCCAGAATCATTTTTCGTAATATTTTCCTATGGGCGGGCAGTGGGGCAGTTGCGCAGAGGCTTGCGGTTTGCCGTGTTCGGCAAAGGTTCGGGGCAAATCAGCCAGCAAAATCAGGCTGTTTGGCGGAGGCAAAAAAAGCCGGGGCGGCGTGCTCCGCAGGCTGTGCCGTGGCAGGCGCACTTGGCTTGCAAGGTGAAATAGCATACAAGACTCGTTTACGGCACATTGCGGCTTTTGGCCGTGGTTGCACCATGTTTTTGAGAGGCAAGCATGCACAAGCGCACAACCCGCGCCATTAAACTGGGCGGGCTTTCCATTGGCGGCGGCGCACCTGTGATGGTGCAGAGCATGACCAATACCGATACCCGCGATGCCGAGGCCACACTGGCCCAGATCGCGCGGCTTGAAGCACGCGGCTGCGAGGCAGTGCGCGTGGCCGTGCCCGATGAAGCTGCTGTAGCGGCCCTGCCCGCCATACGCGTTGGTACGCGTCTGCCGCTTATTGCGGACATTCATTTTGACTACCGCCTGGCCGTGGCCTCGCTTGAGGCTGGGCTTGAGGGCCTGCGCATCAACCCCGGCAATATTGGCCCGCGCGAGCACGTTGACCGCGTGGTGGACGCAGCCAAGGCCCACGGAGCGGTTATCCGCGTTGGGGTCAATTCTGGCTCGGTTGAAAAGCGGCTGCTCCAGCAGTACGGCGGCCCCTGCCCCGAGGCGCTGGTAGAGAGCGCGCTGGGCCACGTGCGCATGCTTGAGGCGCGTGGATTTTACGACACAAAAATTTCGCTCAAGTCTTCATCGGTGCTTGATACCATTGCCTCGTACCGCAAGCTTGCCGAGGTGTGCGACTACCCCTTGCACATCGGCGTGACCGAGGCCGGGGGCCTCATGCGCGGCACGGTCAAATCTGCCGTGGGGCTGGGTATTTTGCTGCACGAGGGCATTGGCGACACCATGCGCGTATCGCTCACCGCCGACCCGGCGGAAGAAGTGACCGTGGCGTGGGAAATTCTGCGTGCGCTTGGTCTGCGCTCGCGCGGGCCGGAAATCATATCGTGTCCCACCTGCGGGCGTACAGAGATTGACCTGTTTTCGCTTGCGCGAGCGGTAGAAGACCGCCTGGCAACCTCCAAGGCCGACATCAAGGTGGCGGTCATGGGCTGCGTGGTCAACGGCCCGGGCGAGGCCCGCGAGGCCGATCTGGGCGTAGCTGGCGGGCGCGACAAGGGCATCATATTTCGCAAGGGCGAGGTCATCCGCTCGGTCAAAGGGCAGGAAGCCCTGCTGGCGGCTTTTATGGAAGAACTGCAACAACTGCTCAACGAAAAGGAATCACAGTAATGCGTTTCAGCAACTGCTATATTCCCACCCTCAAGGAATCCCCGGCCGATGCCGAAGTGATCAGCCACAAGCTTTTGCTGCGTGCCGGTATGGTGCGCAGGCTTACTTCGGGCATGTACACCTATCTGCCGCTGGGCCTTCGGGTGCTTGAAAAAATAAGCCGCGTCGTGCGCGAAGAAATGGCCGTAGCCAACTTTGAAGAACTGCTGATGCCCATGGTGCAGCCCGCCGACCTGTGGAAAGAATCGGGCCGCTGGGAACACTACGGCAAGGAACTGCTGCGCTTCAAGGACCGCAACGAACGTGAATACTGCCTTGGCCCCACGCACGAAGAAGTCATCACCGACCTTGTGCGCGGCGAAGTGCGCTCATACCGCCAGCTGCCCGTGCGCCTGTACCAGATTCAGACCAAGTTTCGCGACGAAATCCGCCCCCGTTTCGGCCTTATGCGCGGGCGCGAATTTATCATGAAGGACGGCTATTCCTTTGACGCCACAGAAGAAGGCTCGCAGCAGAACTACTGGGCCTGCCACGCGGCCTACAAGCGCATTTTTCAGCGTCTTGGCCTCAAGTTTCGCCCTGTGGAGGCCGATTCTGGCTCCATCGGCGGCAACTTCTCGCACGAATTCATGGTGCTGGCCGATACGGGCGAAGACACCATTGCCTTTTGCCACAGCTGCGACTATGCGGCCAACGTGGAACGCGCCGAGGTTACCTGGAACGGCCAGCCCTGCACGCAGACCTGCGCCCCGGCAGAAAAGGTAGCCACGCCCAACGCGCATACGGTGGAAGAAGTGGCGGCCCTGCTTGGCGTGGCCGCTTCCTCTGTGGTCAAAACCATGCTCTTCAAGGTGGACGGCAAGGCCGTGGCCGTGCTGGTGCGCGGCGACCGTGAAGTGAACGACATCAAGCTCAAGAACCTGCTGAACGCGCAGGACGTGGTGATGGCCGATGCCGCCACCGTGCAGGAAATCACCAAGGCCCCCGTGGGCTTTGCCGGGCCTGTGGGGCTGGAAATTGCCGTGTACGCAGATGCCGAGTTGCAGGCGGGTACGGATTATGTGGTGGGTGCCAACGCGGGCGATGCCCACCTTGTACACGTTGACCTTACGCGCGATGCCACGGTGACCGCCTGGGCCGACCTGCGCGCCATCACCCCCGAAGACAAATGCCCCCGCTGCGGCGGCCATATCGAGCTTACGCGCGGCATTGAAGTGGGCCATGTGTTCATGCTGGGCCGCAAGTACAGCGACGCCATGCACGCCGCCTTCCTTGACGAAAACGGCAAGGAACAGATCATGATCATGGGCTGCTACGGCATCGGCGTTTCGCGCGTGGCGGCTGCCGCCATCGAGCAGAACAACGACGAGCACGGCATTGTGTTTCCCCCGCCAATGGCACCCTTCGACTGCATTTTGCTGAACCTTGACCCGCGCAACGACGAGGTCAACGCCAAGGTCGAGCAGATCTACGCCATGCTCAAGGATATGGGCGTGGACGTGCTGATGGACGACCGCGAAGAGCGCCCCGGTGTCAAGTTCAAGGATGCAGATTTGCTGGGTATTCCCATGCAGCTTGTGGTGGGCGGCAAGGGCCTGGCCAAGGGCATTGTGGAATGCAAGGATCGCCGCAGCGGCGAAAAGGGCGAGCTGCCCGCCGATGCCATGGCCGAAGCCTTTTCGGCCTGGGCGGCCAAGGTTCGCGAGGGTTGGGCGCAGCAGCAGGGCTAGGCCCACGCTGCATCAGTTTGTACCTTTAAAAGACCTGCGCCACGGCGATCATGCGGGGCAATGCCCCCCACACACCGGGGCAGAGGGCTTGTTATAGGTTGAGGTAACGTAAAAGGGGCACTTGCAGTGCCCCTTTTACAACAAATACAGGGCCGCAAGCGGAGCACCATGCAGGAAGCCATACTGTCTGTCCGTGAGCTCACGGAGCAGCTGCGCAAAACTCTTGAGGGGCGTTTTCCCTTTGTGTGGGTGCGGGGCGAGGTGACCAACCTTACCCGCCCGGGCTCTGGGCACGTCTATTTTACCCTCAAGGATGCCGACGCCCAGTTGCAGTGCGTGTGGTTCCGGCACATGCAGCGGCAAACCAGTCAGGGCTTTGATCCGCTGACAGGCGAGGTCTTTGACGCGCCACGGCCATCGCCGCTGGAGCTTTTGCGCAACGGGCTGGATGTGCTGTGCGCAGGGCGTATCACGCTGTATGCGCCGCGTGGGCAGTACCAGCTGGCGGTTGAGCTTTTGCAGCCTGCGGGCGAGGGACTGCTGGCGCAAGCCTTTGAGGCCAGCAAGCGCAAGCTGGCGGCGCTGGGATATTTCAGCCACGAGCGCAAGCGGCCTTTGCCGCATGATCCGCAGCGCGTGGCGCTCATCACATCGCCCACGGGCGCGGCCATTCACGACTTTATGGAGCTGGCGGCCAGCCGTGGCAGCGGGGCGCGCATTCGGCTGTTCCCTGCCCTGGTGCAGGGCGCAGAGGCGGCCCCGGCCATTGTGCGGGCTTTGAACGAAGCCAACGCGCAGGGCTGGGCGCAGGTTATTGTGCTGGTGCGCGGCGGCGGTTCGCTGGAAGATCTGTGGGCCTTTAATGAAGAATCCGTGGCCGAGGCGGTGTATCAGTCGCGCTTGCCGGTGCTGGCGGGCATTGGGCATGAGGTGGACGTCACTCTTGCCGACATGACCGCAGACCTGCGCGCGGCAACGCCCTCGCACGCGGCCCAGCTGCTGTGGCCCTCGCGGGCAGAGCTGGTGCAGAAAGTTGACGAGGCAGAGGCCGCCCTTGCGCGGGCCATGCGGCGGCGGCTTGAGGCGGCAGGGCAAAGCCTTGCACAGTACGAGAGCGCTCTGCGCTGGTTTTCGCCCATGCGGCATCAGGCAAGGCTTGCGGAGCAGCTGGACGGCCTGCAACTGCGCCTGCACCGTGCTGCCCGCCAGTTGCTTGATACCACAGAGGCCCAGCGCGACAGGCTTGCCCAGGCCCTGCAAAATGCTCTGAGCCCCGCGCGGCTCGACATGCTGGGCAGCAGGGTAGATGCGCTATCGGCCAATCTGGCTGCGGCCATGCCGCGCATGCTGGCAGCGCAGGAACAGCAGCACCATGCCACCCACAACCGGCTGCACGCAGCAGGGCAGGAAATGCTTGCCCGAGCTGGGCGCGAGCTGGACAAACTGGAATTTTCGCTTGCGGCGGCCAATCCGCTTGCGCCGCTCAGCCGGGGCTATGCCCTTGTGCGCGGTGCGGATGGCGGGCTGCTGCGCTCGGTGCATGCGGCCCCTGCGGGCAGCGCCATTACCGTGCGTCTGGCAGACGGCGGAAACCAGCTCCACGACGTCTTCCCCGGCGTCGCCGCAATGGACGAGATGGCCGGCGCCGCGCGCCACCAGCAAATCCAAGGCGCGCCGCGTTTCGCGCAGGTGGTTGTGGGTATCGGAAATCAGGCCGATCTTCACGCCTGAAATTGTTGTCCGTTCCGCCGCGCGACGCAATCCCAAAACGCGCTTTTGGCTTGTTCGCCGGCGGGGGGCGCGCCATCATCCCCGCCCGTCATGGATCGCGAAGCCTTTTTCGATGCCTTGGCCGGCGAGGAAAATCCGCTGGCGTTCAAACCGGAGCACGAGCCCCGGCTCGAACGCCTGCGCCGGCGCCTAGGCGATCTGCGCGGCAAGCGGGTCTACGAGCCCGGCTGCGGCGCGGGGCCGCTGACGGCGCGCCTGGCGGAATGGGTGGGGGCGACGGGCCGCGTGCTGGCGCTGGACGCCTGCCCCGGCATGGTCGCGCGCTGCGCGCGGGAAACGGTCCGCCACGGCCACGTGCGGACCGTGCGCGGCAAGGCC